>JAEYVS010000136.1 GCA_023429265.1 Bacteroidota bacterium
AATTTGAGTTCCTGTGTAAAGCCAGTGAGGGCATTTACGATGTTTTGGTCAGTGTTATTGTAATGATCCAGGAACAGATTATTCAGCGATCCGTGCTTTGCAAGTGCCTGTTTTATTATGTCGAATAAATTCACCAGGTGGGACTCATTATTGAACCGGTAGTACATCCCTGTAAACCTTTTTTTATCTTTAGATTTCGAGAAATTAACGGTAAATTCGTAAATATTATTACCGGTTATCTTCAATATTCGCTCGACAAAGGCATTTATCACATCGACCTGCCCGTAAGTATAGCAGGAAATAATAAAGCCGATGATCTCTATATCACGAATATCCGAAAACCGGTGCAGTGTCCAGACAGGATCTTTAGAAGAATGTTTTTTCCTGTACTTTTTATATAGACCGTCGAGATATTTTTTTAAATCTTTATCCTGCACAATTATAAATTATAATTCTTAATAGATCATGGCAAAAGTTTTTATCATAGGTGACAATGAAAAGCTGATCGAAGAGCTTTCGGGTTTTCTATCAGAAAAGCACGAAGTATCTGATGCACTCGACGGTTCAACTGAACTGATATTCGAAGTTACGAATTATGACAGGGAAATAAAATTTAATAATCTAAATTACCTCCAGAATACTAATACGAACTCCCCCATTGTTTCTTCTTCGCTTTGTATTACGCTTCACGACCAGCTCAGGGCATTCACGAATCCGGCGCGACTATTGGGTGTAGGATTATATCCGTCGTTTTCCGAAGCCGGTGGTATCGAGGTTTCTAATACAAAGCTATCGTCACAGGATCATTTTAGTACATTAGTTGATACATTAACCGATATGGGCAAGGAAGTTCATCACGTGGAAGACAGACCGGGAATGGTAAATCTGAGAGTTGTAACCCTTATAATGAATGAAGCCTACCAGGTATTGCAGGAAGGTACCTCGAACCGAGAGGATATCGACACAGCTATGAAACTTGGAACCAACTACCCGCACGGTCCAATAGAATGGAGCGAAAAGATCGGAATAGACCTGGTATATCACATACTGGAGTCTATGTATAATAACTTTGGGGATGACCGGTACAGGATAACACCGCTGCTTAGAGAGATGTACCTTGAGTCAAAAGTACAAAGTTAAACTCACTTAAATACAGATTTTATCATTCCAAAAAACCCTCTGGTCACTTCCCGCACAGCGGTTTTTACAAGCGGATTCTTTGAGACCTTATCTAATGCAGAGACTTCCTTCTTTTGAGTGCTCTGCTGAGTTTTCTGCTGCTGCTGAACTTGCTGTTGTTCCACTGCTTTCTGCTCGAGCTTTTTAGTGAGCAGTTCGTAAGCGCTTTCCCTATCGATTGATTCATTGTATTTATTAATAAGACCGGACTTAGCCAGTACGGCATCGATTTCTTCCTGAGTTAATATATCCATCCGCGAGGAGGGTGTTGTCAGCATTACGTGAACAAGCGGCGTTGGAATCCCCTTCTCATTCAAAGCGGTGATAAATGCCTCCCCTATCCCCATTTCGGTGATAAGCTTATCGACTTCATAATATTCAGTTTCAGGATAGTTTTCAGATGCAGATTTTATAGCTTTCCTGTCTTTCGCGGTGAAGGCTCTCAATGAGTGCTGGATCTTAAGCCCAAGCTGGGAAAGTACATTCGCGGGGACATCTGTCGGAAGCTGCGTGCAAAAGAATACCCCAACACCTTTCGAACGGATAAGCTTTATCACATTCTCTATCTGATCTAATAGCGCGCCGGATGCTTCATCGAAAATCAAATGAGCTTCATCTATGAATATAACAAGTTCAGGTTTTTCGAGGTCTCCTCTTTCGGGAAATTTCTGATATATCTCGGCGAGGAGACTTAGCATAAATGTTGAGAATAGCTTCGGTTTATCCTGTATGTCATTCAGACGGAGAATATTTATATATCCTCTGCCGTTTTCATCGATACGCATCAGGTCTTCGACATCGAATGACAGTTCCCCGAAGAATAGTTCGGAACCCTGCTCTTCGAGTTCTATAAGTTTTCTGAGGATAACACTTGCAGTGGATGTGCTGATTGCTCCATAATGTTCCTTTATCTCCTCCTTGCCATCATTTGCAAGATAGTGAAGAGCTTTCTTAAAATCCTTTAAATCCAGTAGAAGCAGACCATTATCATCACAGTATTTAAAAACCAGCGAGACAACACCGGACTGATTATCATTTAGGTTGAGAATTTTTGAAAGTAAAACAGGACCGAACTCTGATATGGTGGCTCTTAGCCTTGACCCCTTTTGTTCGGAAAGAGTGAGAAACTCAACCGGATAAGAAGCTGCTTTCCATTCAGCTCCAAGCAGAGCGTACCTTTCTTTAATCTTTTCATTATCCGTACCCGGCGCAGCGAGACCGCTCAAATCTCCTTTTATATCCATTACCAGAGAACTTATTCCATTCTCCGAAAGTCTTTCCGCGATATTCTGGAGTGTCTTAGTTTTACCCGTTCCCGTAGCACCTGATATCAATCCGTGACGGTTCATTGTTTTAAGCGGTATCGAGACATTGAGGCCCGGAATGGCAGATTTGTCTAACATCGAGACACCAAGTAGAAAGCTGTCACCTTTAAAGGAATACCCATTCGTAACTGATTTGAGAAATTGTTCTTTATTATCCATTGTAAAATTGAATTTTAATTAACTACAGGCTTGCCATCAATTTCGCTGTTTAATTCTTCACGTGACATACATTCTTTTTCAAATTTGGTTAATCTAAATGAAAGTATAAATGTCAAATAAATTATTGCAGCACTAATAGTAAAGACAGCTGAATTTAACCAAACATATAAAATACCTCCTAATGTGAGACCTACTATACCTGCAAGGCTTGCCATACTCCCTGCGAAACCTTGAACTGCTCCCTGGTATTTTTTTTCTGCCATTCGTGAAAGAAGAGACAGGACAGAGGGCCACATTATTCCATTTCCAAATGCGAAGAAAACAGCCGCAATGTATACAAGGACAGTTTGCGGAAAGTACATAAGAACAAAATTCGTACCAAGAATAATACTACCAGCTAAGATCAGCGCACTATCTGAGAAATTTTTAGTGAGACGTGAAAGAATGGGTCCCTGCACAATGATCATAAGCGTCCCGAGTACAGAAAAGAAAATTCCCATATCTACTATGCTCCAACCGAGAGACTGTATTGCATGAACGGGAAAGGCAGTGTAAAAGATACTAAACCCAAGAAAGACTAAGAAGTAAAGAAGAAGCATATAAGGAATATGGTCTATTTTTAGCACTTCCCTGAAGGAGACTTTTCGTTCTGCAGCTGTTTCTATGCAATCTTTTTCTTCGTGTCCGAAGACTTTCCTGATTTCAGTTAGACGAATTTTCGTTTTTATTTTAACAGGATTTGAGTCCGGAAGATAGAATACAATCATCAAAGTAGCGACCAAAGAAATCACGATAGCGCATAATACAGGGAGATAGTATCCCATCGCAGTTGCTCCCAGCACCCCGGCAAGAGCCGGACCCATTATAAAGCCAAGATTAGAAGAAATGGACATTTTCCCAAAATTCTTATTCCTATCTTTCTCAGCTGTAATATCCGCCAGATATGCATTAGCAACAGAAATATTACCACCGGTCAAACCGTCAAATGACCTTGCCAAAAATAATATTATCAATGGAAGAGTTACTGCGAAGGCACCAAATAGCCCCGAATCAATCTTTAGAAAGATCATAACCGGGACAAGCATTGCAATAAGGAAAATGATCCAGGATAATAAAGTCCCTGCCTGGCTGAGAAAAAGAATCTTCTTTCTACCCGCTCTATCCGACCACCTGCCAAGAATAGGAGCGCCAAGGAATTGAAAGGCCGGGTATGCAGCTCCCAGTAAACCGTAGATTATAGCATTTCCGCCATAATCCTGCACCAGATAGACGAGAAAAGGAATTGTTATGCTGTATCCGAGAGTGCTGACAAAATTCACGGAAAGAATCGGAAACAATGGTGTATTCTTTGACATAAAAGAATATAGTAATATATGAAAATAAAAAAAACGGGTCACAAAAGTACCAATTTTGTGCCTTACAAATTAGCCAGTATCCCGTAAATTTGTGGATTGTGTTCTTTTGTAAACGTTTACTGCATCAGTGTGGGAATAAATATTAACTGATAAATTAAACGTTAAATGGAATGAAACTTGTAATTTCAACCTTATTCATACTTGCGTTCCAGATCAATTCAGCCCTGTCAGGCATAATTTATACCGACCCCAAACCCGGAGCTGAGTTTGTTAGTATTCACAATACCATAGTTATTGGTATTTCATCCGGGCTGACATCATTAAATGACACA
>JAEYVS010000139.1 GCA_023429265.1 Bacteroidota bacterium
ATGGAATAGAAACAGTTTGTCTAAGGTATTTTAATGTTTTTGGTCCGAGACAGGACCCCGGATCACAGTATTCCGCAGTAATACCTAAATTCATCAGATTAATGCTAAACGACAGGAATCCTGTAATCTATGGTGACGGCACTCAATCCAGGGATTTCACATATATAGCCAATGTAGTAATGGCAAATATCCTTGCGGCAACTAAGGAGATAAGTAAGAGTTTAACGGTAAATTGCGCGTGTCATTCCCAGGTTAATCTTCTAGAGCTGGTTAATAAAATTAACATAATTACCGGGAAGAATATAGATCCGCTATTTGAAGCTCCAAAACCCGGTGATGTAAAGCATTCTTTCGCGGGAATAGATCTGGCAGCAAAAGAATTAGGATACAAGCCTATTGTAGAATTTGAAGATGGTTTAAAATTAACGGTCAACAGCCTTAATAATCATTAGTGAGCAGGGTAGTAAAAATTATTGTACAGTATGTTAAAATTAAGTAATTTACAATCATAAGCATAAATTAATGAAAATATTAACCGGTATAATATTATTACTCATTGTATCATCGAATGTATCGTATTCGCAGGACGACAGGGAAAGGATAGGTGAGGATGAGCTTCTCAAATCAGGTCCTAATTATTATAACTATTCTGATAAAGATAAAGTAAATATTGAAGTTAGTTTATGGGGATATGTAAAGAATCCCGGAAAGTATTTAATTCCGCGAGGTACTACAGCTATTGAACTAATCACACTAGGTGGAGGACCTACGACGGAAGCTTTGCTGAATGATGTAAGGCTGGTCAGGATGAAAAATGACAGTTTAAACATAACCAGTGATCAAATCATCAGGATGGATTACAATGATTTTTTATGGGAAGAGCAGATACGCTCCGGCACGAAGAAAAATCCGGTGCTTTTACCGGGAGATATGGTGTTACTTCCCGGGGAACCACGTTATTTTTTCAGGGATAATCTGGGAATCATTCTGTCCATATCGTCATTTTTATTGACGGCAACGGTTTTGGTAATTAATATTGTAAAGGATTAAGATGTCGAATAAGGTACAGGAAAAAGATCTGATCGTATTCGAAGAATTCAGTAAGAATGGTGAACGAGGGTTTGAAAAAACCAGCAAAGACCTGATCAGTGAATATCTACACGTACTCAGGTCAAACATACTTCCAATCATATTAATTCTTTTTGTCAGCCTGCTGGTCACTTTTCTTTATGTTTTCAGGGCAATAGACATATATAATGCCACAACAATTCTGCAATTAGAGCCACCGCAGGGTAATATCCTTCAGTCAAGCTTTAGTGAACTGGAAGATATGAGCGATGAAAGATACATTTCTAATCAGATAGAAGTCTTAAAAAGTTATAAGATTCGTGACCTGGTAGCATACGCACTTCTGGATTCAATACAGGGTAGAGACGATTTTAAATATTTCCAGCTATTGTCAAAGGGGTTAGAGGAAAAAATACCGGTTTCACACGATGAAGTTAGAAAGAGGCTTTTAGGGCTTGTCAGTGTAGAGCCTAAAAAGGGCATAGATGCAGTTACATTGAGTGTGGAAGGACCTTATTTCAAGGAATGTCAATTAATAACGCATACGTATGCTCAGGTTTATCTGGAATATAATCTTGAATTGAGCCGTGAGGATATTCAGAATGTCAAAAACTATCTTAAGTCAGAAAAAGAAAATAAGCTGAACGAGCTTAACATTGCGGAAGGGTCACTTGAAGATTTCCAAAAAAGAACGGGCATAGTAAGATTAGATGAGCAGGCAGCAAATCTTGTTCAAACGATTTCGGCTTATGATATTGATAAGAATACAGCTGAAATGGAACTCAAGACAGCCCAGCAAACGCTTGCTTCGTTAAGAGAAGAGTATACAAAGATAGATCCGGAATTGGTTGATTATGTACAGGCAAAGCTAAATGAACCCGTCCTAACCCAGATACAGAAGAAGATAGCGGATCTTGAGATTGAAAGGGATATAAAATTGTCCACAACAGAGGATCCACGTGTTCGCGAGAGGATTAAAGAAGATGCCGAAAAAAGAATTTCGAGTTTGGAAAGTGATTTTGATGAGCAGGTTGCGATATTTGAAAAAGGCATTCAATCAAAGACACCGGAAGAAAAGCGGTCATTGTCTAATGATCTGCTTTACGCAACAATAGAAACAAAGAAGCTTAATTCAAGGATTGGCTCTTTAGGTCAGGCATTAAATTATTACGAAAGTAAGTTCGACCTACTTCCTACACAAAGTATAGAATTAGCAAAGCTGGAAAGGGTACGAAACTCTACAGAAAAGCTTTACCTTATACTGGAAGAAAAATACCAGGAAGCCATGATAAATGAAAGATCGAGGCTTGGAAATGCTTCAGTGCTAGATCCGGGATTTGAAAATTATGGACCTGTAAAACCCGACCGTCCACGTATAATGATCTTTGGAGCTGCGATAGGGCTTATACTTGGCATCTTATTTGCCTTTTTGAGAAATTATTTTGACAGGACGATAAAAACGCCAGATGACATAGAGAATAAAGGTGGAAGTTTACTTTCCTGGATTCCCAATATCGAAGCTCTTGGACCTTCAGGTGATATAGAATCCGAGTTTGTTGTATTTCTTCGTCCTACTTCCGCAGTTTCTGAATCCTTCAAGGCATTGAGAACACGAATTCAATATTCCAAACTGGAATCGAAACCTCTGCAAACACTATTGATTACCAGCTCGATACCATCAGAAGGTAAGACACTTGTTTCTGTTAACCTTGCCGGGAGTTTTGCTCAGGCAGGGAAGAAAGTATTGTTATTAGATTGTGACCTTAGAAAGCCAAAGGTACATACCTTCTTTAAAGAAGAAAGATATCCGGGTCTAAGTGACTATTTATTTCAGAACGTGAAATTCGAAGATATCATCCGCGAGACAGGAATGCCGGGATTGCAATTTATTACAAGCGGAACAATTCCTCCTAATCCGTCTGAGCTTCTTGGATCTATTCAGATGAAAAAATTTCTTGATATGTTAAGAGAAAAGTATGATTACATCATACTTGATTCACCACCATTAATAACCGTGACAGACTCTGAAATATTATTTAATATTACAGATGGAACAGTACTGATTGCTCAGGCTAATAAAACTCCGATCGAAACTTTCTGGAAAACCTACAATACACTCTATACAAAGAATCCTCATAATTTACTCGGATGTGTTCTGAATAATTTTAACTTTAAGAGCACGTACGGTTATTATTATAATTATTATTACTACTATTCCCGACCTGAAGAGCATGCCAAAAAGTAACTCAAGGGTATTCATCATTGCAGAGGTTGCCCAGGCTCACGATGGCAGTCTGGGAATGGCGCATTCATACATAGATCTTGCGGCAAAGTGTGGAGCAGATGCGGTAAAATTTCAAACTCACATTGCATCAGCTGAGAGCACTCCATCAGAGCCCTGGCGCGTGAAATTCAGCACACAGGATAAGAACCGATATGAGTACTGGAAACGCATGGAGTTTTCCAAAGAGCAATGGAAAGAGTTAAGTGATCACGCTGTGGAGAAAGGGTTGCTCTTCATGAGTTCTCCTTTTTCTATTGAAGCAGCAGAGCTTTTGATGGAGATAGGTATAAAGATGTGGAAAGTCGCATCAGGGGAGGTAAGCAATATCCCATTATTTGATTTTATAAATGAGTCAAAACTACCTGTATTTCTTTCAACGGGAATGAGTTCAATGGAAGAAATTGACACGGCAGTAGATTATTTAAGTAAGGGCTCACCAGACATAACAATAATGCAGTGTACCTCAATGTATCCTACTCCACCGGAAAAAACCGGTTTAAACTTAATACCGTTGTTTAAAGAGAGATATAATTGCAAAGCCGGGCTTTCTGACCATTCAGGTGAACCATATGCTTGCCTTGCGGCTGCTGCAATAGGGGCAGACGTACTGGAAGCACACATAACATTTTCCAGAGAAATGTTTGGACCGGATGTGCCTGTTTCATTGGACGAAACAGCATTTACAAAGATGGTTGAAGGTGTAAGAATTATAGAAGAAATGAATAACAATCCTGTAGATAAAGATAAATTATTTGAGGAATTAACGCCAATGCGTAAGTTGTTTACCCGCAGCATTGTTGCCAGAAAAAATATTGCTCCCGGTACCATAATTACCGAAGAGTTCATTGTATTTAAAAAACCGGGTACGGGGGTTTCACCAGAGAATGCGCAAGAACTGCTCGGGAAAAAAGCTATTAGAGAGCTTAAGGCAGATGAAATAATCAATCTCTCCGATGTCGAATAACATAAATACCATTCGAAAAGTGAGCGTGGTAGTATCTGCGCGCCCAAGTTATTCCAGAATAAAAACCACCCTTGACGCAATAAAGAGTCACCCTGCCCTTGAACTGCAACTGATAGTAGCTGCCTCGGCACTATTAGACAGATATGGAAATGCAGTTGATTACATTGAAAAAGATGGTTTTGAGATTGCATCGAAAGTATTTATGGTACTCGAAGGCGAAAATCTAACATCGATGGCAAAAACAACCGGTCTTGGATTACTGGAGCTTTCCACGGCATTTGACAATCTCAAGCCTGATGTGGTGATAACGGTTGCAGACAGATTTGAGACAATAGCCACTGCCATTGCGGCTTCCTACATGAATATTCCAGTGGCACACGTGCAGGGAGGGGAAGTTACAGGGAACATAGATGAAAGGGTGCGGCATGCTGTCACAAAATTATCAGATATTCATTTTGTAACGACACAGGATGCATACAACAGAGTTATAAAAATGGGTGAAGATCCGAATAAGGTTTTTATTACCGGATGCCCTTCAATCGACATAGCCGAAATGGTAGAAAAAGATCCTTCGCTTGATTTCAGTATATTTGAGAAATACTCCGGTGTAGGAACGGTAGAGGATATTTCGAATGGATACCTGGTAGTAATGCAGCATCCAGTTACAACGGAATACAATGAATCAAGATATCAAGTTGAACAGACATTAGAAGCTGTGAGAGAACTTAACATACCTGCACTATGGTTTTGGCCGAATGTAGACGCAGGTTCAGATGGAACATCTAAAGGAATCAGAGTTTTCAGGGAAAACAACCCTCAAGCAAAAATACATTTTTTTAAAAACATGGAGCCTTTAGATTTTTTGAGAGTTTTAAAAAACAGCAGATGCCTGGTTGGTAACTCAAGTGTGGGAATAAGAGAGTGTTCATACCTAGGAATTCCAGTGGTAAACATAGGTTCAAGACAGCAGGGTAGAGAAAGAGGCAGGAATGTTCTCGATGTTGACTATTCAATGGAGGAAATAAAAGGAGCAGTAGAGAAACAGCTCAATACCGGACATTACAGCAAAGAAGAAATATACGGTTCGGGCAATGCCGGCGCAAAAATTGCAGAACTCCTGTCGGAAGTGCCCCTCACAATAAATAAGATAATTTCTTATTGAACCCAAAGGCGAAGATATTAATTACTGAACCGGGTGACTTTAGTGATGCGGCAATTAAAATTCTCCGGACAGATGCTGATGTCACCATATCTAAAATTAAAAATCTTCAGGATGCATTTAAAAATTTTGATGTTGTTTGGATAAGACTCTCTCATAAGATTGATGGCGAAGTCTTAAAGGGTACGATTCGATGCAAAATCATAGTTACCCCTGTTACAGGAATAGATCACATTGACGAGAATTTATGCAGACTAAAGGGCGTTGAGATTATTTCACTTAGAGGTGAAGCCGATTTTTTGAAAGAAGTAAGAGCAACCGCGGAATTAACAGTAGCTCTTACACTTACTTTAATTAGAAATTTATTCCCTGCCATTAATTCTGTTTTACAGGGAAAGTGGAACAGGGATAAATTCAGAGGAAATGAAATATATGACAAGAAAGTAGGCGTAATAGGAATGGGAAGGCTCGGAAAAATAGTTTCAGAGTATTTTAAAGCCTTTGGGGCTCAGGTAACCGGTTATGACATTTCAGGTGATTTTCCTGAAAATATCGAAAGGTCTGAAAGTTTAGAGGAACTTATTACATTTTCTGACATAGTTACTTTGCATGTTAATTATACGGAAGCAACAGAAAATTTGATTGGCGAAAATGAATTTAATTTTTTCAAAAGAGATGCTGTGCTTGTAAACACTTCCCGTGGGGGAGTAATTGATGAAAGTGCTCTACTTACTGCTTTGGAGTCGGGTAAATTGAAGGGGGCAGCTATTGATGTATTAAGAGAAGAGTTAAACTTTTCGGAAAGTAATCCTTTAGCTGAATATGCCCGAAAGAATTCCAACCTAATTATTACACCTCATTTAGGAGGTAATACTTATGAATCATTTGAAAAAACGGAGATACTCCTTGCAAAGAAACTTGTATCTCGATTAAAGGAATTAGCTGTCTGATTTGAGGATTCTGGGAATAATACCGGCAAGAAAGGGCTCAAAGAGATTACCGGATAAAAATTTAAAATTACTCGGCGGAAAACCTTTGATATGCCGTGCAATTGAAACAGCGATTAAAACACCTATTCTAAGTGAGATTGTAGTGAGCTCAGATTCGGAAGAGGTACTAAACCTAAGGCATAACTACCCAAATCCACAATTAACATTTTTAAACCGCCCGGTGGCTATTTCAGGAGATGATTCGCCGGCGATAGATTATGTTAATCACGCGTTAGATTATTTCCCACGCGAAGGTAAGGAATTTGATATCATTGTTATCCTTCAACCGAGTTCACCATTTACACTTCCATCTGATATCGAAGGAACAGTGAACATGTTATTAAATTCCTCCGCTGACAGTTCCGTTAGTGTGGTAAGACTTTCGCATGACATTAACCCGTTAAAAATGAAATTGCTGAAAGGACAACGACTGATTCCTTACATAGAAGATGAAAAAGGGAGAATGAGCGCGGAAGCATTACCGGAAGTTTATGTGCGAAATTGTTCGGTTTATGTTTCAAGGATCAGTGTTATACAGAGCGGGAGTATCATAGGTAATGAATGCCTGGGGTATGTTATGCCAAGAGAGAGATCGATTGACATTAACGATGAGTTAGATCTTAAGTTTGCTGAATTTTTAAATTCCTACCAAACGACCGAATAAATGTCCAGATGTGATGTTTGCTACATAATTTCCTATGGTTTTTCCGAGAGGATGATCCTTCATACAGATGTGATAAAGGATCTTCGTAAACATGGATTCTCCAATATTTCAGTTATTTTTCCTGCCAAGGAGGGTAAATCTCTCAAAAATCTCGAAAGATATTTTGGCGTGAAAGTTTATTGTTTGGATGTGGAACATTCATTTTGGTCTAAAGAGTATTTATCATTAAGGACATATATATATGAAGACATAACAAAGAATCCTGCCCTATTATCAAAACACCTAAAAGCCCGGCATGAATATAAAGGACACAATCCCTGGCGTAAAGTAAAACCGGTTTTGTATTATGGCATTCATAAGGCTTCTATGAAAATTCAACTGATAAAAAAGATATTCGGAGTTTACGAGAATTTTATACTTCGCAACAGGAAGCTCAAACGTCTTTTAAAGGAAATCAACCCCAAAATGTTAGTGGCTACATATCCTATTAATTTTATGGAAGCCGCAGCCATCAGACTTGCCAAAGATAATGGAATTGTAACGGTGACACATCTCTCAAGCTGGGATAACATTACTTGCAAAGGCAGATTCCCTGCTCTTTCGGATTATTTTATTTCGTGGGGAAAAATAATGACTGAAGAATTGAAAGAATATTATAAACTAACTAATGATAGCATTTATGAGACAGGTGTTTCCTTGTTTGATAAAAGTATAGAGCTTGCATCTTCCCAAAAAATCGAAACGTATTTAGAAGAGATGGAGCTTGACCCCAAAAAACCGTATTTATTTTTTGGAATGAGCTCTCCATATTTTGCTCCCAAAGAAATTGATATTGTAGAAAGACTTGCAGATCAAATTAAGAGAAATATTTACGGAGACGATATGCAACTTATAATAAGACCCCATCCCCAAAATGTGCAGGGGGAAATGAAGGAAAAGGATTGGTTAAGTAGACTAGAATCATTGAGCGGGAATAGGATAGCTGTAAATCTTCCACTTGTAAATGAAAGCAAATTTTCGTGGAATCTGGAAGAGGAAGATCTCGATAAACTTGCAAACATTATATCCGGATGTTCTATGCTGATAAATACCGGATCAACCTTGTCTTTAGAAGGAATTCTTCACGGCAAACCGGTGATAGTCACACTATTCGATGCGGATTATAATATGAAGGTTTATAATTCAGCAAATAGAATAAAAGATTATTTCCATTTCAGGAAATTAATTAATCATCAGGGTGTTGAGGTGGTATATCATTATGAGGCTTTGAAAAGCGCCATATTAAAATATCTGGAAAATCCTTCCCTCGACAAGGAGAAACGGGAAAAGGCTGTCCAAATGCAATTTGGTAATGTAGACGGAGGGGCTTCTAAGAGATTATCAGAATCTTTGCTGGATATAATGAAGAAAAAAAGCATAACTTAGATTTGGACCATACACTTGTAATAGAAGCCGGAAAAAGTACGGGGAATTACATAAAGGATTTGTGGAGATACCGGGAATTATTATATTTTTTGAGCTGGAGGGATGTTTTAGTGAGGTACAAGCAAACTGTTATAGGAATATTGTGGAGCTTAATTAAACCTCTTATAACTGTAATAATCTTTACGGTAGTTTTTGGGAAGATAGCGAAGATGCCGCAGGGAGATGCTCCATACCCGTTACTTGTTCTCTCAGGGCTTTTAGCCTGGCAATTTTTTTCAGGAGCACTATCAGAAAGCAGCTTAAGCCTTATTTCAAATTCCAGTTTGATCTCAAAAGTGTATTTTCCAAGGATGATAATTCCATTCAGCAGCATACTGGTAAGCTTCATAGATTTTATAATTGGCTTTGTATTTCTAATAGGATTGATGATCTGGTATGGATATTCTCCCGGATGGAGTATTTTTACTTTGCCATTATTTATTCTTTCGGCATTGATCCCCGCATTAGGTGCCGGGTTATGGTTTTCTGCTTTAAATGTAAAGTATAGAGATTTCAGGTATATTGTGCCGGTAATTTTGACATTTGGCCTGCTGGCATCTCCTATTGGATATCTAAGTGATGTGATACCTGACAACTGGGCTTTGCTTTATTCATTAAATCCAATGGTTGGAGTTATTGATGGCTTCAGGTGGTCAATTCTAGGAAGTAACTTTTCGGTATTTCTTCCCGGCTTTATGATTTCCATAGGTATTTCAAGCTTTATCCTGATTACAGGTATTCTGTACTTTAGAAAAACCGAAAAACATTTTGCTGATCTGATATGAGCTTAAATGTGATAAAAGTGGAGGCATTAAGTAAAGCGTACCGTATCCGGCAGGGAGAGAGCGGAAGGAAAAGTTATTATGCATTGCGCGAAGTTTTAACGGATTCTTTTTTTTCTACAGCAATAGTCAATAGGAAGAATTATGCAGAGAAGGATTTTTGGGCTTTAGAGGATGTTTCATTCTCGGTAGAAAGAGGAGAACATCTCGGGATCATTGGCAAAAATGGTTCTGGAAAAACCACATTGCTTAAGTTGTTAAGCAGAATAACCGAACCTACCAGGGGAAAGATCACATTGAATGGAAGGACAGCAAGTCTTTTAGAGATCGGGACAGGTTTTCATCCAGAGTTAACAGGGAGAGAGAATATTTACCTCAATGGCTCAATATTGGGGATGTCGCGAAAGGAGATATCAAGAAATTTTGAAGAAATAATTGCCTTTGCAGAAATCGATAAGTTTCTGGATACCCCGGTTAAAAAGTATTCTTCCGGTATGTATTTAAGGTTGGCATTTTCGGTGGCAGCTCATCTTCAACCGGAAATAATATTAATTGATGAGATTCTTGCGGTGGGTGATGCTTCATTTCAGAAGAAATGTCTCGGTAAGCTTGAAGATTCCGCTGAAGGTAGTAAGACAATTTTATTTGTAAGCCATAACATGATTGCGGTAAAGCAGCTTTGCAGCAGAGTGATCTGGCTTGACGAGGGAAAAATAATTGCAGATGGATCTCCCGATGATGTAATTAATAAGTATCTTGGGTCGGCATCATCAGAAACTACTGAAAAGGTATGGGATGATCTGGAAGCTCCGGGAAATGATAGTATTAAAATTAAAGCAGTTAAGGTTTTACCCCAAAATGGAGATCCGTTTATATCAACAGATACCCCCATCGAACTTGAGTTTATATTCAGTAACAGACTGCCGGCAAGTGAAATCAATCTAAGTTTTGTTTTATGGACTCTTACAGGAGAGTGTGTCTTTAATACAGCCTCTGAAGTAAGAAAAATTGCGCAGGGAACGTACAAAGGTGTTTGTGTTATCCCTGCAAATCTTTTAAATAATAATGTTTATTCTGTAGAAATAATGGTGATCAAAGATAGATCGTATGCTGTATTCAAACAAAAGGATATTATTAATTTTGAAGTATATGATGGGAAAAGAGTTGAAGGGTGGTATGGTAAGTGGGTAGGAGTTGTGCGTCCAAATCTGAATTTTAAATTAGAAAAGATTTCCGATTAATAATCCATTGAAAAAAGATTTTGCGATATTCGGCAATGCTCCCAGTTTTGATAAACCAATACACGTTGGTAAGCCAAACATTCCAAACAAGGAGAAGTTCTTTGCTCGAATGGAACAGATATTCGAGTCAGCGTGGCTTACAAATAATGGGCCCATGGTAAGTGATTTTGAAAGTATATTGTCAGAATATCTTGGTGTAAAGAATTGCATTACAGTATGTAATGGTACAACAGCTCTTGAGATAGTTATAAATGCCCTGGAGCTTAGGGGGGAGATTGTTGTCCCATCATTCACATTTGCTGCAATTCCCCATGCAGTTGAATGGCAAGGAATTAAACCGGTCTTTGCTGACATAGAACCTGAGTCGTGTAATATTGATCCGCAATCGGTCAGGTCAATGATAACACCGGAGACAACAGGAATTATAGCAGTTAACACCTGGGGTAATCTGTGCGACATGAATCAATTGGAAGGTATTGCAGATGAAAGTAACCTCAAACTTATCTACGATAGCTCTCATGCATTTGCGGAAAGTATAAATGATGTCAGGATAGGAAATTTTGGAAATGCAGAGGTGTTTAGCTTCCATGCGACTAAGCTTCTTAATACTTTTGAGGGAGGGATTATAACCACCAATGATGACGAATTAGCTGAAAAAATTAGATTAATAATAAATTTTGGTTTTGCAGGCAAGGACAATGTAGTAGCACTGGGTATTAATGGTAAAATGTCAGAGCCATCAGCCGCAATGGGAATTACCCTGTTTGAGGAATTGGATAAGTATATTAACCATAATAAGATAATCCATTCTACATACGTATTAGGATTGGAAAAAATTGAAGGTCTATCAATTGTAAAAAATAATGCAACTGAGTCAAATTATCAATATTTACCTATGCTCATAGATGAGCTAGTCACAGGAATAACACGGGATGAAGTTGATCAAGTTTTACAATATGAAAATATCTTGGCCAGAAGGTATTTTTATCCCGGGTGTCATATGATGGAGCCTTACAAGACCTTATATCCTCAAGTAAACAGAGATTTACCGGTTACGGAATTGATTACAGAGAGAATTTTATGTTTGCCGGCGGGCGGGGCTGTGTCAGAGGAGGATGTTAAAATCATATGTAGATTAATAAGAGATATTATGCTGAATGGCCGGGAAATATCAGCGAAGCTCAAAAACGATACAGAAAAGATCGTTGTTTGATGAAGATAGCGGTTATGCAGCCTTATTTTCTTCCATACATCGGTTATTTTCAACTTATTAATTCCGTTGATAAGTTTATATCATTTGATGATGTGAAATATAAGAAGCAGGGATGGACCAACAGAAACAACATCCTTTGTAAGGGTACCTCGAAAAGATTTACTTTGCCCGTGAAAAATGCCAGTCAAAATATTTTAATAAGCAAAACCGAAACAGCTATCGATGATGAGTGGAGAGAAAAATTTTTAAAGACATTGAAACAATGCTATGTAAATGCTCCTTATTACTCCACGGTGTATAACCTAATGGAGTTAATTGTTTTCTTTAGGAATAATAATCTTTCAGCCTTTATCAGAAATAGTCTCCAAAAGGTAACGAATTACTTATCTATTAATACTGAAATTGTAGGTTCTTCCAATGTATATGATAATCAAGATTTTAAAGGACAAGAAAGAATCATAGATATATGTAAACAAGAAAAAGCTGATGAGTATGTCAATCTACCGGGTGGAAAAGATCTGTATGACAAGAAAAGATTTATGCAGGAAGGGATAAAGCTGTCTTTTTTACAAACGGATGATATACAGTACAAACAATTCAATGATACATTTGTGCCATCTTTGTCAATTATTGATGTGATTATGTTTAACGATATGGAGACAAGTAAGAAATTCCTTAAATGTTATACCCTTGAGTAAATTCTAAATGGTTACGCAAAAAAAATATATGGAGATAGTTCGACATTATGAAAAGTGTTTTGCAGAATACGGTGACTCAAATCTCGGTGTAGATTGGCCGAATCAATCGGATGCTATTACCAGGTATAGGGTTATGTTAGATATTGTGAAGGAAAAGGGTGATTTAGTTTCACTTCTTGATTTAGGATGCGGGGCGGGGCATTTATATGATCATTTAAAAGAGCTTGAAACGCCAATTCAATATTCAGGGCTCGATATATCAGATAAGTTTATTTCTGTATGCAGAAATAAATATCCTGATGTAATGTTTTATGAAATGGATATACTTGATGATGTAAGTCTGCTCCCTGAATTCGACTATATAGTAGCTAATGGTGTTTTTACGGAGAAACGCAGTCTCGATTATGAAGAAATGTTAGATTATTTCAAGGAAATGATAAAAGTTATGTTCTCTAAATGTTCCAGGGGAATTGCATTTAATGTAATGTCTACATATGTGGAATGGAAGCGGGATGATCTCTTTCATCTTCCCTTAAATGACCTATCCGAATTCCTGGTTTCGGAAGTATCACAGAATTTTGTGATACGTAATGACTATGGACTTTATGAATACACAAGTTATGTTTACAAATAATGAGTAAGGTAATTATCTTTGGGACAAAAGATTTCGCGCAGCTTGCAAATTATTATCTGGAAAATGATTCGGATCATAAGGTGGAAGCCTTTTGTGCCAGTCCGGAATATTTGAATGGCATGGCAGAATTTGAGAATAAACCTGTTATATCTTTAGATTCCATTGAAAAAATGTATCCACCGGGAGAATTTAGAATATTTGCTCCAATGTCTCCGAAGGGTATGAATAAGCCCAGGGCAGAGATATACCAGGAAGTTAAGAAGAAAGGATACACTTTCATTAGTTACATTAGTTCAAAGGCAACAGTATTGAGTAATGATATTGGAGAAAATTGTTTTATCCTGGAAGGTAATGTCATACAACCATATGTAAAGATTGATAATAATGTAATACTCTGGAGCGGCAATCATATTGGACATCACGGATTTATAGGAGATCACGTTTTTTTTGCGTCACAGGTGGTTATGTCAGGTCATTGCCAGATAGAGCCTTACTGTTATCTCGGGGTAAATTCTGCAATTAAAGATGGTGTTAAATTAGCAGAGGGTACTTTGGTTGGAATGGGTTCGATTGTTTTGGAAGATACTGACGCATGGGGAACTTATGTTGGGAGCCCGGCTCGTAAGCTCCTTAAACCCAGTAACGAAGCTAATATCTGATTGCTTATTAATGAAATGGGTTAAAAAAAATTTAATCTACTGCACGACAGGAAAATATCCCGGGTCAGTATCACATTGCCAGGTACCGAAACCATATTTGATTGACGATACGACTCTGAGGATTTATTACGGAACACGAGATATAAAGAATATAACCAGTACATCATTTTTAGAAGTAGAGGCAGAGACACCGGAAAAGATTTTATATGTACATAATGCTCCGGTTATGGACACAGGCGGTAATGGTACTTTTGATGAATATGGGGTTATGCCCGGGTGCTTTCTAAAAGAGGGGGCTGACCTAATTATGTATTACACCGGATGGAGTAAGAGTAAGGATTATCCATATTGTGTATTTATAGGAATCGCGCGGAGTGTGGACGGGGGAGTAACCTTTGAAAGGGGAACAATAAACCCTGTTGTCATCAACGAAAGTATTTCCTGCTCACAGCCTTTTGTCATAAATATGGATAGTAAGTGGATAATGTGGTACAGCTCATTTACAGGATGGGAAATGACTAATGGTACCAATAATAGTATCTATGAGCCTTCCTATGGATTAAGGGCTGCTTATTCAACCGACGGTTTAAATTGGGAAACTGATGATATACCAATACTTCAGATTGATGAAAATACCTTTAATGTTGTTAACCCTACTATATGGATTGAGAATGAGAAATGGCACATGCTTTTCTCATATAGAAGAAGATATGATTTCCGGGAGAATCCGGAGAATAGTTACAGGATAGGTTACGCAGCATCTAATGATGGAATTTCGTGGGATATCCCCGTACTTGATGTTCTTCCTGTATCAGATAAAGGCTGGGATGATTCAATGATTTCTTACCCGGCAGTTTATTTGCATAAAGGTAAAAAGTATCTTCTATATAATGGAAATGGGTTTGGAAAAAGCGGGTTTGGCTACGCAGTTGCAGAAGAGTAAGATTCCCGAAGTTTCGGTTTGTGTGACAACATATAATCAAAGTTCTTCGATTGCGAGAGCTCTTGACAGTGTACTTTCACAGGAAGTTGATTTTGATTATGAGGTAATTGTAGGTGATGACTATTCTACTGATGGGACAAGGGATATTTTGATTAAGTATCAGAAAGATTATCCATCAAGGGTTTATCTTAATTTATTAACAGACAAAGGTGAAGGTCCTCCCGGGAAAGAAAATTTTCTGTCTACACTTGAAATGTGCCGGGGAAAATACATTGCAGTTTTAGAGGGGGATGATTACTGGACTGATAAAAATAAACTAGAAATTCAAAGGAAATTTCTTGATAGCAACAGTGAGTTCGTAATGTGCCATCATTCTTGTAAGACCTCTAAGGAAATGCCCAACAATGAAAGAGAAATATTTAATAAGATGAACGAAACGGCAGGTTTTTATGATGCCTGCCAGATCACATTTCCATTTTTTTTGTCGGTGATGTTCAGAAAGGATGCTTTGGAAGGGAAAAATGTCAGATACATGCTGGAGGAAAACTATGTTGGGGATTGGGGTTTATGGTGTCTGGTTACTTTAAAAGGGAATTCTTTTTATATGAATAGAATAATGGGATACTATAATGTTTCATCGTTGGGATTGTCCCATAATATTCCATATGATAAATATTTATCAGGCAGAATAAGCTTTATTGAAAAGGTACTTAATAATTTTTCAGGAGTGGATGAATATTTTTTATTCCGGATGCTGTCAAAACTATACCTGCTCTCAGCAGGTAATAATCTGGAACGCCGGAACATAAAAATTTTTGTAAAACAGAATTTTATAAGCGCTAAATATTCTCTGAAGGGCCTTTCATTTCGGAGACATAAATGGATTAAAAGATTTAGGTGTGTAAGTATCATTAATGTTGTGTTTTTTAATATTGTGAATTTTCTCAGGGGAAAAAATAATTATGCAGTCAGCTGAGCGGGAGCTTAAGCCTCTTAAAGTAATAGAACCGAACAAAAGCTGGAATTTCCTGAATTTGCGGGAAATATTTCAGTATAAAGATCTGCTGTACTTTATGGTGCTCAGGGATGTCACGGTACTCTATAAGCAGACGATTCTTGGAGTGATGTGGGCTGTATTAAATCCTTTTCTTACAATGATAATTTTCTCCGTGATATTCGGAAACCTTGCCGGTGTACCAAGTGATGGCATTCCTTACCCCATTTTTTCATACGCTGCGTTATTGCCGTGGACGTATTTTTCTCAATCTTTTGCAGCCTCATCGAATAGTTTGATACAGAATTCATCAATATTCACGAAAGTATATTTTCCCCGGGTAATGATTCCATTGACGCCAATATTGTCCAAGCTTGTTGATTTTGCTATAGCTTTTTCAATTTTAATATTGATGATGATATATTACGGTATGTATCCAGGGGTTAACCTGGTTTTTCTGCCATTGCTTATTATAATAATGGTGGTTTTTTCATTAGGATTCGGTCTATTGATGTCGTCAATGGCAGTTCATTATCGGGATGTAAGATTCGCACTTCCATTTATGGTGCAATTTTTATTGTTTCTTGCCCCGGTTGTTTTCCCGGTTTCTCTAGTAAAAGAGAAGTTTGGTGATTTAGCATATACATTATATGGTCTATATCCCATGGCCGGTGTAATTGAAGGCTTTAGATCCTGCCTGCTGGACAGAACCCCCATGCCCTGGGACCTTATAGGGATTGGCGCAATAAGTTCAATAATAATTTTAACGATAGGATTATATAATTTTAGAAAAGGTGAAAAATATTTTGCTGACGTAGTTTAAAGTCCTATGAGCGAGATCATAAAAGTTAAAGAAATATCCAAAGCTTACAGGATCGGAGTGAAGGATCAGGCTCATGATAATCTTGTCTCTGCCGTAACGGCATGGTTGAAATCTCCATTCAGAAACTTTAGAAAGCTAAGAAGCCTGAGCAGGATCCAGGAAAGCGAATCTTCAAGTGATATCATATGGGCTTTAAAGGATGTTTCTTTTGAAGTAAACAGTGGAGAAGTTCTCGGTATTATTGGAAAAAATGGTGCAGGAAAAAGTACACTACTCAAGATCATCGCAGGTATTACCGAGCCTACCGGCGGCAGGATAGAGATCTATGGAAGAATAGCGAGCCTTCTTGAGGTTGGGACCGGATTCAATCCAGAGCTAACCGGCAGAGAAAATGTATATCTTAACGGAACAATCCTGGGGATGACTAAAAAAGAGATAGACTCAAAATTTGACGAAATAATAGATTTTAGCGGAGTTGAAAAGTTTGTAGATACGCCGATAAAAAGGTATTCCAGCGGGATGAAGGTAAGACTGGCTTTTGCTGTTGCGGCATTTCTGGAACCGGAAATATTGATTGTGGATGAAGTTCTCGCCGTGGGAGATGCAGAGTTTCAAAAGAAATGCATAGGTAAAATGGAAGACATTTCATCGCGGGATGGCAGAACTGTTTTGTTTGTAAGTCATAATATGACTGCTGTAAAAAGTCTTTGCAGTAGACTATTACTCATTGAGAATGGAGAAATAAAGTTTAATGGTGAGGTTGAAAAAGGCGTATCAGAATATTTGAGCTCTTTGAGAACTTTTACGGAGGTTGCTTTCATAGATCATCCCAATAGAAGGCCGGGGATGGAGTCGCTTATACGGGACTTAAAAATTTATACGGGTGATGGTACAGAAGCATATGT
>JAEYVS010000132.1 GCA_023429265.1 Bacteroidota bacterium
AATGATTTCCGGCTGTCTTCAGTTCATTTACAAGCATCGATATCTCTCTGCCGGCAATGTCATATATCTTTATCTTTACTATCATATCCATTGGGATACTGAAAGCAATATTTGTTGTTGGATTAAAAGGATTAGGAAAGTTTTGATGAAGCTTAAAATGAGAAGGAATTTCATTCGAAATATTTTGTACAGACACTATCCCATTTTCATTAAATACCGATAATCCGGTTCCGAATGTGCCGATCCAAATGTTGGCATTACTATCTTGAGCTATTGCCGTAAGACTGTTAGAAGCAATCGGTGAATTGCTATCGTTATAAACTGTCCATACAGTATCATTATATTTTACTAAACCTTCTCCTGTAGCCAGCCATTTATTTTCATTTCTATCAATTAATATTTTTAAAATGCTGGCATTAAAAGGAATACCTGAATTTGTATGGTTAAAGATTGTCCATGAAGAGGTATTGTATTTGACCAGCCAGCCAAATCTAACTCCGATCCATTTATTTTGTTGATTGTCTATTTCAATATCATATATCTCGTTATAAGGTAATGGCGAGTTTTGCTGTGTAAAATGAGTCCAGGAGTTATTGTCATAATGAACAAATCCATTAAAATACGGAACAATCCATTTATTGGCTTTTTCTATGGCTATGTCTATCGGGCCGCCTCCAGGGTACCCTGAGTTAGAATCACAATAAACAGACCAATTATTATTAGTCTTCCTTACAATACAACCTCCTGACCCAATCCAAATGGTTGAGTCATTCTCAAAATCAACAGCATATATTGAATTTGTTGGTAAAGGTGAATTCGATGTGTTGTATTCTGTAAAGGTTTCACCATCGAATCGTATAAGTCCTTTAGTCACTGTTGTTATCCAAATTATACCTGACCTATCAACATTTACCGTTATTCTGCTATTAGAATTAGGTATTGGAGAATTAGAAGAATCATATACTACCCAGTTACTCCCATTAAATTTAGCTAGTGCACTAGGAGTTCCAACCCAGATATTATTAAAATTATCTACAGCAATACTTTGAATTGTATTGCTTGGTAATCCCGAATTGTCTGTAGTATAAGTAATCCATTGCGGTCCCTGGGCAGTGAGAGGAATGGAGAAGAGAAGGAATAATAATATTAGTAATAATTGTTTCATAGTGAAAGTTAATGAGAAAATCGGAATATAGCAACGAATGTAACTCTGAAATGTTGCAGATTCATATTACCTAATCACTATTTGGAAAAACAAATCCCCTTGACAATAACCGTAAATATTACTATATTAGCAGGAACATTTCCGTAGCTTTGAGATGTTACCGTTGTTCTTTGACATATTTGATTAAAAAATCATTTCGTGTGTTTATTCGTGGTAATTCTGTCAATTCCAACAGGGAGTTGTATAAGGTCTTAGGTGTGTCAATAATTCTCGTTACAAACTGGATCATCGAAAAAGCATAAAAACATCTAAACATTTGTTTTCACAAAACAGCAGAAAAAACTGCAAAAGGAAACTTCAATTAGGAACTGTCTGAAAAAACAATCCCAAATCTTTTATGGCAGCCAAACTTTTTATAAGCTCCTAAAAAAACAACTCCAATAAATTTTACACAATTCTTATGATTATAGCCTGCTTAATCAAAATAAGAAGCAAGCTTTTTTATCTGGTCTAGTCTTACCGTATCGTTCTCCTTCTCATACACATTCTCCAGGTTCGCGAATACCCGTTTAATTATTTCCTTATCTTCAGCGATCTTCAGGTATGGTATGTGATTAAACTCTTCCTCGTCTAAGCCCAACTTATCGAGAAACTGTATTACTTCATCCCTGGAAATTACAATTCCTTTATTGAACGGATCGATGAAAAACTCCTCGTTGCTATCCTGGTATTTAATTATGAAATGTGACGGAAGATTTACTCCGAAAATAGGCAGGTGCAGCCTTTTACCAAGCAGGATATATAAAATGGATATGCTCACGGGAATACCAAGCTTTTTATCGATCACTTTATTTATGAAGCTATTATCCGGATCATAATAATTATCCGAATTCCCGTAAAATTTCTTTTCCACAAATAGGTAATCATTCATTATGTTAATTATGTCAACGGTATCGTGGCTCAGATATCCCCTGTCATCGATGCGTTTTTCTATGTCCAGAGCCATTTTATCGAGAATCATCTTATAATTGTCGATATTAATGTCAGGATATCCATACATCGAAATTAGAAAAACAGCTTCTTCCAGTAGATCTTTATTTCCTTTCTTCTCGAGATTTTTGAACTTCTCATCAAGGAAATTAAAATTAATTGCAGAGATTATCTCATTTGCTCTCAGGGCAGTGAGAGGATCCTGAAAATCGGCATACTCCTTAAGGAAATTCACGATATTATCACCGTGCGCGATAAGCCTGTCCCTGACATTATCATAAACAAATTCACTCTCATCGTCAAGGAGCTTTACCAGGCTTTGAAGTTCATTTTGCTGAAGAAGGGGTTCCTCGATTTTTTTCATAATGTTTGGGTTTAGTTTTCTTTAACATTTTTAAGAAGTACCATTCCGATAATGAAGAACATACCTACAGACAGCACTGCAAGATTCTGGTTTCCCGTAAGGGCTGAAACCGCTCCGAAAGTAAGCGGTCCGAGTAGTGTGGATGTCTTGTCCATAAGCCCATAGAAGCCAAAGAATTCGGCTTTGGATTCATAGGGTACAAGCTTGCTCATCATTGTCCTTGAAAGGCTTTGCGTCGAACCCAGGAAGAGCCCTGCAAATCCTCCAACAAGAAAGAACTGATGAACCTCACTTCCCATAATGGTAACATAAGAATCCACATTAATGAACAGAAAAATGTATAAAACAATTGCTATCCAGAAGAAAAGATTTATATAAATAGAACGAATAATGCCCACCTTATCCCCGATCGCTCCAAACAGGAATGAACCGAGCATCGCAGTAAGCTGAACTATTATGAAGAAAATCGCAAGCTCGGTAATCTCAAACTCAAGTGTAGCAGCAGCGTATATGCCCGCAAAGAAGATTATTGTGTTTACAGCGTCGATGTAAAAAAAGAACGAGAGAAGGAAGTTTTTGAGATTAGGGCGTTCTTTTATGTTCTTTATGGTTGTTAGTACTTTTTTAAATCCGTATTTGGTAAGGCTTGTCCCGGGATGCGGTTTATTCAGTTTTTCTTCTTTTACGAAAAGAAATAAGGGCAGTGAAAATATCAGGAAGACCAATGCCGTAACCACAAAGAGCAGATTAGGATTATCCTTTAAAGGGAATACCAAAACCACGGAAACCAGAGAGCCGATGTAACCCACGGCATAGCCTATTCCCGAGACTTTGTTATAATACTTCTCCTCCACGAGCTCCGGGATAAAAGCATCATACAAAGCCAGCCCTGTCTGAAATCCTATATTAGACAAAATGAATAATGTAAGAGCGAACAGGATCGTTCCCGCCCCGGTAAAATACATAAGAGCAGTGCATATCACACAAAGCATTGTAAAAAAGAAGAGATACTTTTTCTTATTGGATGTCAGGTCGGTAATGGCTCCGCAAACGGGACTGAGGATTGCGGTGATTATCATTGAGATATTAATTCCGATACCCCAGTAGAAGTCGCCAATGGAATCATTTCCGGCGATAACAGACCGGAAATAAACGGCGAAAACAAAGGCAACAATTATAACTGCGTAGGACGAGTTAGCAAAATCGAAGAGTGACCAAGCGAAAACCCGGGATTTATTCTTCATTAACAGTTAAAATTGTGAACAAAAACTGTTTTTCAAAAAAATACAACTCACACTTAACTGGAACGCTGTTCGTTTTTCTTTTTAAGATCTAATAATCCCCTGCCGGATTTATTGAGCTTATTGTCCTTTTTGAGCTCATCCAATACCGCGTCCAGAACACCATTAACAAATTTTCCGCTGTTCTTTGTGCAGAAATCCTTGGCAATGTCTATAGCTTCATTGATTGAAACCTTTGGGGGGATATCGGGAAAGTAAAGCAACTCGGCAATTCCCATTCGTAGAATGATCTTGTCGACAATGGCAATACGCTCAAACTCCCAGTTCTCGACTTTTTTCACAATAAACTCATCGAGCATTGGAATATTTTGTGAGACTCTGTCTATAAGCTCTGAAGAAAAATTTTTGCCGTCCTCATCATTAATATCCGTTAAGAGGTCACCTTTAATTTTTTCCAGAGGTTCCTGCGCTATCTCACTTGCGTAAAGAACCTGCATAACTTTAATGCGTACTTCCCGTCTTTTAGAAGTCATTACCTGAAGTTATAAATAATTCTTGTATCTAAAAAGTTAAATCTGAATCATCCAAATCCGAGCACCCAGTACATCAGAACAGCCACACTCTCCTTCATACAGAATAATATGCCTCCCTGGGTTGAAAGAGGCGTATCTGAAGATATTGTAATGGCATCCATATCGTTAAATTTACATATTTCCTTAATACGATAAAGATGATAATCATCCGATACAACTACTATCCTGTCCCAATTTCTTCTTTTATATAAATTGTCCCTGACGAATGTGATTTGCTCAAAAGTAGAGAAGGTCACCTTTTCAACAATAAGATCTTTTTCTTGTACGCCGTACTTTATCAGTTCGTTACGGGCAACTTCCGACTCAGACAGCTCCTGTGGTGAGCCGCTCCCTGTAACAACCAGTAAAGGAACAAGTCCGGCTTTGTATATTTCGTACCCTTTGTTAATTCTTTCTCTTAATACCGGAGACGGCCGGTTGCCCCCCCAGACTGCCGCTCCAAAGATTATCCCCGCATCTGCGATTCTTTCTGTAGTATCTATCCCATTAAGATATTCAGCCGAATCGTCCTTATAATTATATATTTGTAAAAAAATTATGAATATTATTACAGCCAGTGAAAACACGGTAAAGAATATCTTCCTTGCCGGCCTGAGCTTTTTATTGTGAGTCAAAGTTACGGACAATAGGGACAGGAAAATAAAAATATTCCCGGCTATGAATCCAAAGGTAAAGTAAACTTTTTCGTCCTTTGAGAATACATTTCCAAAAATAAACAGGACAAACAGACTGGCTGCCCCCACCAGTGTCAGTACGGCAAAAACCGACTCCTTGGTCTCTGAATTTGTAAATATGTTTATTGTGATGAGTATAATGATGGCACCGAAGAAGATTATGCTGAGAATGTTTCCCGTTTTGGAAAAATCGAGACTTTCGAGCATTAGCCCCTGGTTATTGTACCTCATATAGGAAATCAATAAGAAAGAGGTAACCTCAATAAAGAGCAGGATAAATAAAAATAATAATCGTTTGATGTCTTGATCACTTTAATTTTAAAGATCAGTGCCCATATCAAAAATATGAAAAGACCGGGATTAAGTCAATGTTTACCGTTATTTTGCTTATACTTTTGAGAAGTAAAAATAGAAGCCCAGAATAACGATGCTTGCAGACATTACAATAAGGGATATAAAATCCAGCCTCTTGGACTGCTGCTGTTTCCCGGCTTCGTAAAGCTTTAATGAGAATGCAGATATGAATATGCAGGCAAATATGTATATGAATGCAATATTATGCAGAATGTCCAGGAATGTAAAGCTCGCTGTCTCCGGCAGTGTTGAAGCAATGACAAATGAATTAGCTATGGCAGCAAACAACGCGCCAACAGAAAGTCCGAACCTCGGGTCAAGGTCCATTGGGTTTATCAGGAAAGTGATCAATGAAAGCAGTATTGATATGAATAGACCAATGAATAATTTCAGGAATAGATTCGTCCCTTTCCTTTTTATGGTAAATTCAAACACCACCCTGGAATAAGGCGGATAATCAGTAGATGAGACAGTAGGATCTCCATAATTCGTTTCATAGATATAATCCTCTTCTCTGATGCTGTATCCGGTAATCTCCCAATCCTGCAGCATTTCATTTACTGCGCTGTCCAGCTTTGTGCCGGCTACGTCCGGAATGAATACCGTAGTGTTCTTATCCTCGAAGTCCTCTAAGATTATCTCAATTTTATGTTCATCGAATGGAAAATTACCAATATCCCATTTCTCGCGCAGCACAGAATTTACACGAAAGGTCTGGTAATTTACCTCTCCGTAATCTTCTGTGAATACTGTTTGTTTTTCAAGTTCTTTATCATTTACAAGCTCGAATGACTCGGAAGGATTGAGACTATCGTTTTTGAATGTGTACCAGAGGTAAAAATCTATGTTAAGCTGATTCCCTGGGAAGTCAATATCGTAGACAGAAAAGACATACATTCCAACAGTTATGGTATCTGCGCCTTCCTCTTCCTGAGAAAAAACAGGAAGGGTAAAGCTAATAAACGAGAATAGCGCTAAAAGGAAAATTGTATGCTTTCTGATGTATGGTCCCCTTTTTTGAGATTCACTTAAAATACAAAAAATAAACTAATCAAAAAATTATAAATTTAGACGTGAAAGTGCACTTTTCTTCGCCGAATAATTATTTTGCTAATCTCTATAAAAATGCATAATTTAACCTTTTACCAATAACAATAAACCGGATTGTTTATTACATTCGAAGGGATAGACCTGAGCGGAAAATCCACCCAGGCTAAGCTTTTATTTGATTTTTTAAAGAAAAAGAAGAAAAAGGCGATATTTTTACGCGAGCCGGGGGGGACCAGGGTATCCGAGGAAATACGCAATTTACTGCTGCATAAATCCGATCTTCAAATAAGCAGTCTCACGGAATTTATGCTTTTTTCCGCGGCAAGGTGCCAGCTGACTGAAGAAGTAATTAAGCCAAACCTGGCGAAAGGAATTACTGTGATCTGCGACCGCTATTATGACTCTTCGACGGCATATCAGGGATACGGGGGAAAGCTTGACAGGGACGTTATTAAGAAAATAAATGTTATAGCATCAGGAAACTTAAAACCTGATCTGACTTTTTTGATAGACATTTCCTACAGTGAATCCCTCAAACGGAAAGGTAAAAGCCATAAACCTGACAGGATAGAGAAGAAAAAGAGCGATTACTTTAATAAAGTAACAGCCGGGTACAGGGATATCGCAAAAAAAAGCAAGAAAAGAGTAAAATTAATCGATGGCACGAAAAGCATTGAACATATTCACTCTCAAATCGTAGAAATATATAATAAAAGAATAAAATAATTATAGGAAGGACATAAGAATGCTGAAACCTAAAAGCAAAATTATGGGAAAAGAATTTTTTGTTAGGTCATTGATCATACTGGGACTATTC
>JAEYVS010000238.1 GCA_023429265.1 Bacteroidota bacterium
CCAGGCGTGGGGTTAAAATACCAAATACCAAAAGCGGGGAAATACCCGGGGGGGATGAAGGCACCTTCCCGCTTGTCATTCCCCGGACGCTTTGACCGGGGAATCAAGAGGATAAAAATTTCATTGATTATAAAATGCCACTTCGGAATATAGATCCCGCCATTCCGGATTATTTTTTTCAATAAGCTTAATCTTCCAATCACGATTCCAATTCTTTAATAGCTTTTCACGTTTGATTGCAGATACAGGGTCTGCGAACATTTCGTAATGTACAAGTTTAGAAATGTCATACTTCTTGGTGAAGCCGTCATTGGTTTTGCTTTTGTGGCTGAATGTTCGTGCTGAAATGTGAGAAGTCACACCAATATAAAGCGTTCCGTTCTTTTTGTTAGATAGTATGTAAACGAAGTAGATTTTTGACATGATGGAATGTGGGATATGTGTTTTAAATATTCAAGGATTTATGATGGTGCGGCTCGCTTTTGGTATCGAGACCGAATGGAGTATTTTACAACGGTTTAGGTATGTGGTCTGGATCCCCCGACCAAGACGTTCGGGGGATGACAAAGGGAGAGGACACTGTAGAGGGGGTCAGGCTTCGGTGAGGAGCCGGTCGTCGAGGATGATGTCTTCGGTAAATGTATCACCGGGTTCAGCGCTAAGGTAATCCTGCATCGTCAGGAGCGTAATATCGTATTGGGCATATGTATTTGTGTAATATTTTGTACTATATACAGGCGCGGTGGGAATATTCCAAATAGGAAGTGTGGGGAAAATAACCGTGGCAGCGAATAAAATAATATCGGTAATCACCTTTTCCATAATGAATTATCTATCACATAATTATATCCAAATTAATTTATAAAACTTTATTGCCTCACTATTTTTGTAGTAGAAATCTGCTACTACAAAAATAATAAAACAATAATTTATAATATAATTACCATTGATTGTTGTTATTTATTTTATCATATTTGTATTCTAAAAAACATATAAAATGCCTCTAATAAAAATATCTGAACTTCATGATATAGCAGAACAGAATTTACAGTCTTTCGCTTCAATATTTGATGAAACAAAAATTGAAAAAACTGCTTCAAAGAAATTAACAGAAAGTTATGATAATTTTTCTGTGGAGAATACATATCATATTTTTCTATCACACTCATACCTTGACGCCAAATCAGTATATGGTTTGAAAGAAATTTTAGAATATGAAGGATTAACTGTTTTTGTGGATTGGCTTGATCCAAAGTATTATGATAGAGAAAATGTTGATGCAAATCGAGCAGGTGAGTTAAGAGATCAAATGAAAAATTGTGATAGTTTATTATTTGCAGTAAGCGATAATTCTTCTACTTCGAAATGGATGCCATGGGAATTAGGTTATTTTGATGGATACAAGGATAAAGTAGCAATCATTCCTTTAAACAAAAACTATAGAGATATTGCTTTTTTTGACGGGCAGGAATACTTGGGTATATATCCTTATGTTCAGAAATATAAGAATTCTTTAAAAATATTTTCCCCAGACCACAAAGAAATCGATAACTTAATAAACTGGATATGAATGATGAAAACAAAAGAAAACACCTTGAATTTATTCAACTTGTAATTACAAGAATGAATGTAAATTCTTTCTTAGTTAAAGGATGGACCATTACAATTATCTCAGCTTTATTTGCATTAGCCGCTGTAAATTCTGATAGAGGTTTTGTAATCTTAGGACTTTTTCCAGCCATTGTATTTTGGTTTTTGGATGCTTATTACCTCAGACAAGAAAGACTTTATAGACATCTATACGATAATGTTAGAGGAAAGGATGAAGGAGCAATTGATTATCAAATGGATGCTACGAACTTTACTAAGGAAGATAATACAAATTATTTTAAAACCTTGCTCTCCCTAACATTGTGTATATTTTACCTAAGTCTAATTATTATAATAGTTTTTATGATGAAATTCATAAAAAATTTAGCTTCATAATGAGAAAAGTGTTCTACAGCTTTGATTATAAACCTGACGTATTCAGAGTCCAACAAGTCAGAAACATGGGGATTGTATCAGATAAGCCCCTATTATCTGCAAATAAGTGGGAAGAAGTAAGACAGAAAGGTGGTTCTGCAATTAAAAAATGGATTGATGACAATATGGTTGGACGAAGTTGCGTAGTTGTACTCGTAGGAAGTAACACGGCAAATAAAAAGTGGGTTAAATATGAAATTAAAAAGGCATGGAATGACGGAAAAGGCTTAGTAGGAATTTATATTAATAATTTAAAATGTGCTAAAGGAGGGTATTCAGCTAAAGGATTAAACCCATTTGCTCAATTTAATTTAGATGGTAAACCTTTATCAAGTGTAGTTAAATGCTACACCCCTCCAATCTTTACAATTGAGAGTATACTTACAGGAAACCCAATTTCTAAAGGTAAAGCAGCTTATAAGAATATTGAAGAAAACATTGAGGACTTGGTAGAGGAAGCAATAATTATAAGAAGTCAATACAAATGAGCTCACAAACCTAAATCATTTAATCTTAGTAATGGAAAAACTAAAAGTTTTTATAAGTTATTCAACTGAAGACGACCCTCAACGATTAAAACTTTTGGAAAAGATGATTAATAATTCTAATAACTTTGAGGCAGTGATTATTCCATCTAAAAAAGGTTTAGATGAGGATTTCGGTATCAAAATATCTAAAGGTTTGAAGAGTGCCCAATTTTTTGTCCCAATAATTACAGAAAAGTCTTTTGAATCACTTTGGTTAAACCAAGAAATTGGCTACGCAAGAGCTATGCAGGATAAGGGCTTAATAAAAATAATTCCTATTGTTGAGGAGAAATTGTTTACAAAGAAAAAGTTTAACTATAAAGGATTTATTCATAAGTTTAGAGAAGTTGAACTATTCTCTAGCGATAAAAAGGGCAACAATTTTAAAAAAGCTATTAAAGGTATTATTGAGAGATTAGATGAACAATATAATTCTGGACTTACAATGAAATACAGAATTCGTTCTATTTTTTATAGAAATTATCTAAAATGGTCAATTGGAAGTTCTACAGGATCCCCTATTTTTCTAAACACTGTGAATTTCACATTGGAAAATATTGGAGAAAAAAACTTGGTAATTAAAGAATTAGAGATGATTATTTACAATGAAAAGCTTAGGGGTTTATTTTCACAAAATCAATCAAACAATATGTCCTTCATTCTTCAAGAATATTATGATTCAACCAACAAAAATGTTAGAATTACGAATAAATACATCTTATTGAAACCTGAGGAACCTTTACAATTAAAATGTTTTTGGAGTTCTGCAGAATTAATTATAGGTGATATGCCTTTGTATCTTAAAGTTTTTAAAGAAAATAATGACAAAATTTTTAATATCAACTTAAAAATAACGTTACATAATAATGAAACCTTTGAAATTCCATCTGATATAACAGATGAAGTACATTATATCGCTTCGGTTGTACCAGATAATGAGGTTTAATTTTTTGAATATTATATCTCCTTTTTACATTAAAAATTCCTTCCCCTCCCCCCTTTCTCCATTGTTATTCCCCCTTTTTTACCCTATTTTTCCCATTTATATTTTATTTGAATAATGAGTCGTAAGTTACCTGAAAATATAAGTTTACCGGAGGTCGAGCAGGAGGTTTTGGGCTTCTGGGAGAGCAATGATGTCTTCAAAAGGAGCGTCTCGGAGAAGGAGGGAAAGCCCGCGTTTACCTTTTATGAGGGTCCCCCGACCGCTAACGGGATGCCGGGCATTCACCACGTCATCGCCCGGGCTGTGAAGGATTCCGTCTGCAGATACAAGACAATGAGCGGCTTCCAGGTACACCGCAAGGCAGGCTGGGACACGCACGGACTGCCCGTCGAGATCGAGGTGGAGAAGAAGCTGGGCATTAAGTCAAAGAACGAGATCGAGGAGTTCGGTGTGGTGGAATTCAATAAAGCCTGCCGGGACTCTGTCTTCACATACGTGGATAAGTGGGAGGAGCTCACACGCCGCATGGGCTACTGGGTGGACCTCGAAAATGCGTACGTGACATTCCATAATGAATACATAGAGTCGGTATGGTGGGCGCTGAAAAAGCTCTTCGACGCAGACCTGATATATAAAGGTTTTAAGATAATCCCCTTCTGCCCGATATGCGAATCCCCTCTCTCATCACACGAGGTCGCTCAGGGCTATGAAGACCTGAAGGATCCTTCGGTATTTGTGAAGTTTAATATTACCTCGGGAGATCACACAGGGTCTGACTTTTTGGTCTGGACGACGACACCATGGACACTGCCCTCGAACGCGGCAGTTGCGGTGAACCCGAAGGAAACGTATGTGAAGATCACGACAGCGAACGGAGATTCATTTATACTTGCAAAAGCGAGGCTGGAAGTAATCAAGGAAGAATATACGATAGACGCGGAATTCACCGGCTCGGAGCTGGAAGGCATAGAATATGAACCGCTATACAGCTTCTTCGAATTCGATGAGAAGGCATATTATGTCACGCTTGGAGATTTTGTTACGATGGAGGATGGTACCGGTATCGTTCACATAGCCCCGGCATTCGGTGAAGATGATTACCAGTTAGGACTGAAGTATAAGCTTCCCGTATTGCAGGCAGTCGGCAAGGATGGCAGATTTAAGGATAACGCTGTGTTATTTGCGGGAAAGAATTTCAAGGAAGCGGACCCGGAAATAATGAACGAGCTTAAATCGCGCGGCAGGCTGTACAGGAAGGAGATGTTCACTCACTCGTACCCGCACTGCTGGAGACACCACGTGCCTCTGATGTATTACGCGACAGACTCGTGGTTCATCAAGACCACTGATTACAAGGACAGGATGGTGGAGCTCAATAAGACGATCAACTGGCACCCGCCGGAATTCGGTACAGGGCGCTTCGGGAACTGGCTGGAAGAGAATAAGGACTGGGCTGTATCGAGGAATAGATTCTGGGGTACTCCCCTGCCAATATGGTACTGGACGGACGACGAAGGAACCCCGCATTACGAGGCGGTCGGCAGCATAGAGGAACTGAAAGAGAAGGCGACAAATTTTGACGAAGTTTATCCCGGTGAGCTCGACCTGCATAAGCCGTACATCGATAACCTGATACTGAAGAGCAAAGACGGACATCCAATGAAGCGTGTCGAGTCTGTGATAGACGCGTGGTTCGACAGCGGGAGTATGCCTTTTGCTCAGAGACACTATCCGTTTGAGAATAAGGAGCTGTTTGAGAAGACCTTCCCGGCGGACTTTATTGCTGAAGGCGTGGATCAGACCAGAGGATGGTTTTATTCACTGCACGCGATAAGCTCGTTCCTATTCGAAAAGCCCGCATATAAGAATCTTATCGTAAACGGACACATACTCGACAAGAACGCCAAGAAAATGAGCAAATCTCTCGGAAACGTTGTGAACCCCTTTGAGATGTTCGATAAGCACGGAGCGGATGTACTAAGATGGTATCTTATCACGATGTCCCCCATAGGTAAGTCAAAGCTTTTTAATGAAGATGAGCTGAGGGATGTAAAGAATAAGTTCTTTGATACGCTGATCAATACATATAAGTTTTTTGTAATATATTCCGAGCTGAGCGGGTTCAAATACGACCGGGCGAATGAGGTTCCTGTCGCTGACAGAGCCGAGATAGACAAATGGATCATATCTAAGCTGAATTCGGTGAAGAAGGAATACACAGAGCTGATGGACGGCTACGACATTACGAGAGCGGCAAGGCTCGTGAGCGATTTTACACTGGACGAGGTGTCTAACTGGTACGTGAGAAGAAACAGGAAACGGTTCAGAAATCCCGAAAACGAAACCGATAAGCTGTCGGCATACGGAACACTATACACTCTCCTCGAGGAGATCATCAAAATGATGGCGCCTTTCGCGCCTTTCGTTGCGGATAAGTTGTATATGAGTTTGACTGATAGTGATCAGAGTGTTCATTTGAGCGAATTCACTCCGTATGATGAGAGTATCATCAATGAATCACTCGAAAAAGAAATGGAAGCCGCGCAGACCATCGTTTACCTGATAAGATCTATGCGTGTGAGGAATAACCTTAAGACGAGACAGCCTTTAAGGCAGATACTCGTTCCTGTAATGAATGGAGAAGAAAAGAAGAGATTGGAGAAAGTGGAGGACATCATACTCGACGAGGTAAATGTAAAAGAGCTTAAGATAATCGAAGGCGATTCCGATATCATCGTTAAGAAGGCAAAACCTGACTTTAAGGTGATTGGACCAAAATACGGCAAGGACGTAAAGAAAATGCAGGCGTTGATAAACAGCCTGACTGCTGAAGAGGTGCGGGTGCTCGAATCCGAAGGAAATCTGGATAAAGACGGTACAGTGGTAATGCTGGAGGACGTTGAAATATTCACCGAGGACATCGAGGGATGGCTGGTGGAGTCTGATAAGGGCATACTGGTGGCGCTCGATACGAGGCTCGACGCGGAACTAATCGAGGAAGGTATTGTTAGAGAGTTCATTAACCGCGTGCAGAATTACCGTAAATCAAACGATTTTGATGTAAATGACAGGATAAACCTGGTATTAAAAACGACCGAAGATATTAGTAAGGCAATTAATAACCATATTAATTATATTAAGTCCGAAATTTTGTGCGAGAATATCGCGACAGGTAATGGGGCTGACAGGGAATTCTTTAAGACTGACATTAATGGTCAGGATTTTGAATTTTACATAGAAAAAGTTTAATTAATTAAATTAACAAGGAGTACGTCCTTGGCGAAAACCACTACAAAGAAGAAAGCCGCAGCTAAGAAACCTGTTAAAAAGGTTTCCAAAAAAACTGCTAAAAAGACGGTTAAGAAAGCTGCCAAAAAGCCGGCGGTAAAAAAATCCGCAGCTAAACCAAAGGCGAAAAAGACGACAAAGAAAGCAGTAAAGAAAACTGCTAAAAAACCGGTTAAAAAAGCAGTAAAGAAGGCTGTCAAGAAGGTAAGCGCGAGTAACGAGGTAAAGCCATTGTCAAAATCGGCAGCAAAGAAGTCCCGTATGCAGCGTAAGAAAGCAGTAGAGAATACGAAAAGACTAATAGAAGAGGCGCGTCAGAAAACTCAGCCTAGAGTTAAGAAGTACAAACCTAACAAGAAAACAAGATACACAAAAACCGAGCTCGAGCATTTCAAAAAGATTATCATCGAAGAAAGAAACAAGATCATCGAGAGTGCGAAGGCAAACATGCAGTCTCTTGTGGATGACGAATCTAACTATGTCGGTGACAACCAGACTTATTCCTCGCATATGGCAGAGCAGGGATCAGATGAAATGGAGCGCGAAAAGAACTATATGTTCGTGCAGAGAGACGAAAAGTACCTGGGTTACCTGCAGGATGCATTGACCAGGATCGACCAGGGAACGTATGGTGTCTGCATAGACTGCATAGACCATCCGCATAATCTTTGCCGTACCTGTCCATTGGTGCAGCCGGAAAGACTGGAACTTGTGCCCATTACACAGCATTGCATCGAATGTAAAAATTTAAGAGGATAGCACCAATAAGTTGAGAATATTATTTGTTTCTCTTGCAATCGTACTGACAGACCAGGTAACTAAGATCCTTATTAAGGGCATTAACATACCCAGTCTCGGGATATACATACAGGGTATCCCCTACCGTACCTCCATCGATGTAATTCCGGACGTATTCCAGATAACGTACATCGAGAATCCCGGGATGGCATTCGGACTGGAGATCGGGGGCAAGCTGTTCCTATCCCTATTCACTATCTTCGCGACATTACTCATTCTTTATTTCATTTATAAAAACCGTAAGGAGCCGTTTTACCTGAGGTTCGCGCTGGCAATGATATTCGGCGGGGCGATGGGAAATCTTATCGACAGGATATTTTACGGGTCGATATACGGGTACGCTCCGATCTTTTACGGGAATGTAGTGGATTTCCTTCACGTTAATACGCCGGACTTTACGATATTCGGTAAATACTTCTCTTCCTTCCCCATATTCAATGTAGCCGATATGGCGGTGTCAATAGGATTCATACTCATTCTATTCGGGTACAATAAGATATTCACCCATCCGGAACCTGTCCTCGATCCGGAAATTCTCGCCGGCGGCGGTATAATATCGGAAGATAAATCTTCCGGTCTTAATACTGAGATTGCTAATTCTGAAATTACAAATGACTGGATTGGAAATAATGTAGAAAAGAATAAAGAGAATACTGAGAATTCAGATCCTCGAACAAACGAGGACAACAAAATTTAATTACCTACCGAGTTCATCAAGCTTTTCTTTCTTCGCAAGCAGAGTTTCCTTATCTTCAACGTGATTTGGATCCGGAACACAGCAGTCAACCGGACATACAGCCGCGCATTGCGGTTCATCGTGAAAACCTACGCATTCGGTACATTTATCGGGTACAATAAAGAAGAATTCATCTGAGTAAAATCCTTCTGAGCCTGACGGCGCGGGATCACCCGGACCATATGACTTCCCTTCCAGCTCCCATTCCACACCGCCTTCGTAAATAGCTGTATTAGGGCATTCCGGCTCACACGCTCCGCAGTTAATGCATTCTGTGGTTATCATTATAGACATAAATTCGGGTCTCCTTAGGTTTAAACATAAAGTTAGATAAAGTAAGATATTAATTCAATTTACTTAAAAATGGATACTTGTTGAACTTGATAAACATTACAAACTTTAAAACTAAATCCCTTGACATT
>JAEYVS010000016.1 GCA_023429265.1 Bacteroidota bacterium
GGTTTATGATGTTACAGGTAAGGAAGTAGCTACTTTAGTAAACAGCCAGAGATTAGCTGCAGGTTCATTCCAGTATGACTTCAATGCAAGCAATCTTTCAAGCGGAATGTATTTCTATACATTATCCACTGATAATTTTAGAGAAACAAAGAAAATGATGCTGGTCAAATAAGTTGGAAACTTTTTGAGCAGTCCCGCTTCAGCGGTGGCTGATCAAATAAGCTGAAAAGCTTTTGGATTCAGAAATAATTCATTTCAAATTTTTTCAACCCGGACTTATTTTATAGGTCCGGGTTTTTTGTTTATATTTGTTTTATATTATCACTTATGAAAACAACTTCTGTCATACTGGTTCTGATACAAGCGGTGTGCAGCATAGGATTGGTTTTTTCAAACGGCATAATACCGGGAAATATTTTTCTCGTGATTTTATGGGCAGCAGGTATATTACTGGGAATCTGGGCGATGGCAGAATTTAAATTCCGGTTCAATATCTTTCCGGAGCTATTAAAAGATTCAAAGCTTGTTACATCAGGACCATACAGATATGTCAGGCACCCTATTTATACGGCTGTATTAATGATCACCCTCGCTTACCTTATTAATACCCCTAAAATTCAAAACTATATAATGTGGATAGTCCTTCTATCAGTATTAGTGATAAAATTAAATTACGAGGAAAAGCTTCTTTTGAAAAGATTTCCGGATTACAGAGAATATAAAGACCGCACTAAAAGACTTATACCCTTTCTCATTTAATAAGGTTTTCTTTCATCTCCCGAATTCTATCGATTACAGCCTGCATATCGGCAGGAAGTTTTGATTCAAAACGTAAGCGTTCACCAGTGTGTGGGTGTGTAAATCCCAGTACTTTAGCGTGCAGAGCCTGCCTTGGCAGCATCTCGAGCAGGTTATTCGCGGTAGCTTTCATTCGGGTTGTAAGTCTGATAGATACGGGCTTATCCCCGCCGTAAGTCACGTCACTAAAAACAGGATGCCCGGTTTTTGCAAGATGAACTCTTATCTGGTGCGTACGTCCTGTCTCCAGGTTTAGCTTTACAAGGGAAAGGAATTCAAATTCTTCGATCACTTCATAATGCGTCACCGCGTGCCGTCCCCCGTTTTCATCATCAGGTATTACCGCCATACGAAGTCGGTTCCTTGGGTCACGTCCAATCTTTCCCGTGATCGTTCCTTCCTTCTGATTAAATAAACCCCAGGCGATGGAATTATATTCTCTTTCAATGGAATGTACATAGAATTGTTCTGAAAGCTTACGATGTGTGTCTTCGTCTTTTGCAATAACAAGCAGACCGGATGTCTCCTTGTCCAGCCTGTGCACAATGCCCGCGCGCTCGAAACCATTCAAATTTGACAGCGATCCTTTAGTTTCGATTGCGTGAAACATAATCGCATTTACTAATGTACCCGAATAATTTTTATAAGCCGGGTGGGTTATCATACCAGGAGGTTTATTCACTACCAGGAGATATTCATCTTCATAAACAATATCCAGGGGAATATTTTCGGGAAGGACGTCCTTCGTTTCCGAAACAGGAAGATCAATGTCAATTTCGTCCAGCGGTTTTACAATGTAATTAGACTTTACAATGTCCCCATTCACTGTCACATTACCGAGGTTTATGGCTTTCTGCACCTTGGTGCGGGAAGCTTTTTCAATAAAGCGGGCGATGTATTTATCTATCCGTATTTTTTCCTGGATCTCGGGAACGGACAGCTTATAATTCTTTTCCAATCGATATTAAATAATTATAAATAAACATTCGTTAATGAAACTTTTCAGATCATCATACGAAATATAATACAGAGATGAATTAAATCACAAATTAAAAGGAGTAGAAACTAAATGAAACTGATAAAGGCTTCATTTTTAGTACTCCTTGCAATTATTGCTCTCGAAGGGAAAAATGCACTGGCAGATAACGGTGAAACTAACTCCGGCTCTGCTTCACTGAATTACCAGTTAGTTAAAGAGATCAAAGGGGTGTTACATACTCCTTTGTTAATGTATTCCGATCGTGACCTCAATGGGGTTGTCACGGTATGGGCTAAGATCGAAGAAAACGGGAAGATCAACTTTACGAAAGTAGAAAGCGAAAACTCCCAGCTAAGTAAGAATACTCTTAAAAAGCTCAATGACCTGAACTTATGGACGGGGAAAGAGCTTTCGGGGGAAGTATTCAGATATCAAATACTATTTAATCAATAAAGTAGTACCCCCAATATTTTCGTGCAAAATTTCGCCATTGGAAAAAATTTTCAATGGCGATTTTTTATATGAAATTTTACGGATATTTTTATTAGATTTTGAGTATAAGAATTATCGCAGCCGGGTAATTTTAAGCATAAGTCTTTTAATTTTAGTATTGTTACGGACTTTTACTTAAAATTAGCTTGATATTGCGTACATTAAGGTCTATTTTTTGAAATCTAATATAAAATTTGGTGCCTATGTCAGGTCAAACACAGTTTTCAGCTAAAATTTCAGTTCGAAATTATTTTTCACTTTTATCAATCCTGTCCATTTCATTCTTCCTTTACAGCTGTTCAGGAGGTGAGGACGATGAACTGCTCATTCAAAGAGCAAAAGACTCGACCACACTTTATGTACATCTCGATGAGTCATTCAAACTCTACAAATCTGCACTGGAGTACAATGATTCCAAGAATGACGCTATGGCTGCGGAAAAATTTGAGGAATCATTAAAGCGCCTCAAGGCAATCAATGATGATATCCTCGAAGCTCCCGGGTACTTTGTCTGGAGACAGGATTATGATGAGCTTGCAACAAGCGTAGTTCACGATTATCTCGCTACTCAGAAAAATATTTCTGAGAGCAGTCTTGTTTTTAAGTTTGCGCAGAGAATGCAGGTTAAGTACGATAAAGAAGAAATAAAAGAAGTTACCGGACAATATGACAGAGAAGCGCTCCCCGATGGCAGCGGCCTTGAGCTTGTCAGAAATTCGGTTGTTGATGAGTTCATAGAATTCTGGACAAACACTGAAAGAGGAAGAAATTTCATCGATAAGACAGTGTACCGTTCAGGAAAATTTTTCCCGCTTCAAAGGAAGATACTTAGATATCACGGAGCTCCCGAGGAGTTGGTCTATCTCTCAGTGCAGGAATCCGGACTTAACCCCACCATTATATCGCGGGCAGGAGCCGTTGGCTTATGGCAGTTTATGCCTGCAACAGGGATGGCTTACGGATTATTCCAGGATGCCTACAGGGATGACAGACGCGACATGGAAAAATCAACAGACGCAGCTGCAAGACATTTACTCGATCTTTACAGGACCTATGACGACTGGTATCTTGCATTTGCGGCATATAATGCCGGTCCGGGAAGAGTAAATAGCGCTATCAGAAAAGGCGGAGTAAAGGACTTCTGGGCAATACGCGGATATCTGCCCGGTGAAACAAAGAATTACGTACCTTATATCCTGGCATTATCCTATGTATTCCGAAATCTGGGTGAGTTCGGATTTAATGAAGTAGAATACGGCGATCCTATCTCATTTGAAAGGGTAAATATTAAATCCACAATATCACTTCAGCGGATAGCAGAGCTATGCGGAAGCGACATAGAAACGATCAGGGAGCTCAATTCAGAGCTGCTAAATGACGAGATACCTCCATATGAAGGAGGATACCAGTTAAGGATACCGATGGGAACTTATGAAACATTTGCCACAAATTACAGGAATGCCACCGATTTTGAAAAGAACGGATTGGACAATCCTGAGTATGCAGGTAATGAAGTTTTTGGAAAAGTAGAAAAGGTAGTTGGGTACGCGTATAACGTAGACGGGTACAGAGTAACAGATAGAGAAAACATTCTGACTTCGATCGGAAAGAACAAGGTTACACATAAATATGGTTCCAAAGATAAGCTCAACACAGTTGCTCTAAACTATTCCGTGCGTCCGACAGACATCAGGATATGGAATAACATTGGATACGGTAAGTTCCCTCTAAAGAACCAGGAACTGACCATCTTTGTACCCGACAAAAAGTATAAAGCGCCTGAAGGAAACAATGATGTAAATTCAGAAGTCAAATCAAACGAAAAGCTTGCTGACTTAGAAATAAATAACAATACCGAAAATAAAACTGAAACAACAAGTTCAAACACTTCGAATACTTCTAATGAGAAAAAGACTTTCTTTGGAGAAAAGGTGAACAGTAATGTTTCCAATACAACGACAACAAAGAATCAAAACACGGAAACTAAAAAAGAAGAAGTAAAAACAGAAACCTATACCAAAACACCTGATCTGACTACAACAACTACAAAACCGCCGGTCAATACTAATACTCAGACAACAACTAAGAAAGAAACTACAAAAAAAGAGACTACAAAAAAGAATACTGCGGCAAAACAAACATATATAGTGCAGGAAGGTGATTACCTCGGTACGATAGCCGACGCGTACAAAGTATCCATTCAGGATATCAAAGACTGGAACGGGCTTGATGACGATGTAATCTTAGTTAAGCAGAAACTTACTATTTACTCAGACACTAAGGTCAAAAATGTCGGCAACAATAAAAGTGTTACACACAAAGTTGCTGAAGGTGAGAACCTGACATTAATCGCTAATAAGTATGGCACTACAGTGGAAAGCATAAAAGAAAAGAACGGGCTTGAGAATGATGTAATAATGGTTGGGCAGGACCTTGTAATATCCGGGAACAGTTCGACCGGCAGCAAAAAAGAAAGCAAGAAAACCCATACTGTCAAAAGCGGTGATATGCTCACTAAGATCGCTTCGGATAATGGGCTTACCGTAAAGCAATTGATGACCTGGAACGGATTAAAGGATGACAAAATACTCGTCGGACAGGTTTTAAAACTATACGGCAAGTAAATTTACATAAAAAATTTCTACATTATCGGGGTTGCGGGACTTCTACGTCTTGTAAAATAATAAATTGAAAGATATTCTTAAAAAACTTATATTGCATAGTCATATACTGCTGGCATAGCTCAGTTGGTAGAGCAGCTGATTTGTAATCAGCCGGTCGGGGGTTCAAGTCCCTCTGCCAGCTCCATAAAAGCCCGAAAATTCCATATTTTCGGGCTTTTTGATTTTTATTATTTACTACTTCAAATATCCTTAATGATTAGAAATCACCATTCTAACGATCCGGTGTGAGCTTTACTGAAGGATAATATATTCGCTGGATGTCTTCTTCATCCACTACCGGAAGGTCGAACTCGTACTTTACTCCATTGACAGTATAAACCGGGTAGTAGCTCTTTAACTGGATACCATCATAATTATATCCCGGGAATACAATCGATTTTACTTCCTCTGATAGTTCAAAAACATATGGAAAAGTAGAGAGAGATTCTTCATCTAATACCGGTGAATTATAAGAATATGTTATGAAACGAATTGCAAACTTATCACCTTTTTTGAAAACTACGGTCGTAGCAACGCTATCACTTTCATTCAGTATTGCTTCTACCTTCACGTTATTTTCATTAACTCTGAAATAATGAGTTACAGTATGCATTATGGGAGCGGTCGGTATTCCCGGATGCTCTTCCGTGGCTTCTACCGACAGATGTTCGATTGCGCTCTGGCTATAGCCAAACATTGGAACAGTCAGCAGCATTACTAATAATAATGTTTTCATTGTTTGATGTAAATTTCTGAACTTAATATTTTATACATTATTTTCCCATAAAAGTTCTATATACCTGAATTTCATTAAATATTAATCTTCAAATACTTATCTTTATGCATATTATTGATTTATGACTGAAAATAAAAAACGAATACTCATTACCGGTGCTGCCGGATTCCTTGGTTCTCACCTTTGTGACAGGTTTATGAAGGAAGGTTACCACGTGATCGCGATGGATAACCTCATTACCGGGTCAAAGAAGAATATCGAACATTTATTTCCTGAAGAAAATTTTGAATTTTACTTTCACGATGTCACTAAGTTCGTGCACGTTACCGGGGAACTCGACTACATTCTACATTTCGCCTCCCCCGCCAGCCCGATAGATTATCTTAAGATACCCATTCAGACCCTGAAAGTGGGCTCCCTTGGCACACATCACCTGCTTGGCCTTGCCAAAGAAAAAAGATCGAGGTTTTTAATTGCTTCTACATCAGAAATATACGGTGATCCGCTCGTTCATCCGCAGAATGAAGACTACTGGGGGAATGTAAATCCCATTGGTCCACGCGGAGTTTACGATGAGGCAAAAAGATTTATGGAAGCCATAACAATGGCGTATCACACATACCACGGATTGGATACGCGAATAGCGCGCATATTCAATACATACGGTCCCAGGATGAGGCTCGATGACGGAAGAGCTCTCCCGGCATTCTTTTCACAGGCAATTAAAGGTGAAGACCTAACAGTCTTTGGCGATGGGTCGCAGACAAGGTCGTTCTGTTATGTGGATGATATGATTGAGGGGATCTACAGGCTCTTAATGAGTGATTATAATATGCCCGTAAACCTTGGAAATCCAGCGGAAATTACCGTAAAACAGGCTGCAGAGGAAGTCATTTCATTAACAGGATCGAAAAGTAAAATAATCTATAAAGAACTGCCTACGGATGACCCCCAGCAGCGGCAGCCCGATATTACAAGAGCTAAAGAAATACTGGATTGGGAACCTAAAGTCCAGCGAAGTGAAGGTTTAAAACTCACTATGGAGTACTTCAAAAAAGAGCTTGCCGGTTAATCCTTATTGACCACCTTTCTTCCAATACTATAATAAGTAAATCCCAGTTCTTCCATTTTTTCCAGGGAGAATATATTCCTTCCGTCAAAAATTAACGGCTGCTTCAATAGCGATTTAACTTCCTCAAAATCCGGATTTCGAAATTCATTCCACTCGGTAAATATCAATAGCGCATCGGCGTCTTTTAATGCATCATATTCGGTTTCTGCATAATTTATCTTATCACCTAATACCTTCTTCCCTGTTTCCATTGCTGCAGGGTCATAGGCAGATATTGTGGCTCCCTGCTTAATCAGTTCATTTATTATTACAATAGCCGGAGCCTGTCTCACATCATCAGTGTTTGGTTTAAACGCCAGACCCCATACTGCGAATTGTTTTCCGCTGATATCGCCGTTAAAATGTTCAAGTACCTTCTTTAATATCACATGCTTCTGGTTATCATTCACCTCGATAACACGGTTAAGGATAGATAGCGCTGAACCTTTTTCAGTCGAAGTCTTTACCAGTGCTTTCACATCCTTTGGAAAGCAGGAGCCTCCGTAGCCTATTCCCGCGAAAAGGAACCGTTTCCCTATCCTCGAGTCAGAACCAAGACCCTTTCTTACAAGGTCGATGTCCGCCCCGACTTTTTCGCAGAAATTCGCCAGCTCATTCATATACGTGATCCGCATTGCGAGATATGAATTGGATGCGTACTTGGCTACTTCAGCACTCGCTGTGTCCATTTCAAGAATTGGATTCCCTTGTCGTACAAAAGACGCGTATAGCTCACGCATCTTCTCCAGGGCTTGCTCGCTGTCCGAGCCTATTACTATACGGTCGGGCTTCATAAAATCCTCCACTGCGAAGCCTTCCCGAAGGAATTCAGGATTGGATACAACGTCGAAGTTATCTCCTCCGGCTTTACGTATTATGTCCGTTACCACCTGTGCAGTCCCCACGGGGACGGTGCTTTTATTCACAAATACTTTATATTCCTTGATGTCCGCTTCGCTCATTATCTTACCTATATCGGAAGCTGCCTGCATTACATACTGCAGGTCGGCTGAGCCGTCCTCCCCTTCCGGGGTGGGCAGACAAAGGAATATTATGTCATTATCCAGAATAGCTTCTTTCAGGTCATCGGAAAATCTAACTCGTCCACGGCTTATATTCCTTTCAAATAGGATATCCAGGCCGGGCTCATATATTGTAACTTCGCCGGAATTCAGTTTTTTTAGCTTTTCTGGGTCATTATCTATGCACAGGACATTATTACCCATTTCCGCGAAGCACACGCCGGAAACAAGGCCCACATATCCCGTCCCAATTACAGAAACGTTCATTAATCAGATTTAATTTAAACTAAAATATTAGCAAGCTAATTATTATATTTAATAAATTAAATTTATTTAATTTGCCTTAAAAACAGGATCAACAATGAAAAAAATACTCTTCCCAACCGATTTTTCAGCTACTTCAATGAATTCAGGTCAATACGCGGTGGAAATCGCCAAAAGAACTAATGCTGAAATGTTTATTCTGAATGTTTACAGTGTAACCATCTATGATCCTAATATGCCCGCAGAACTACTGATGAGCGCGACAGAACAGGCGGAAAAATCTGCAAAAGAAGCATTGGATAAAGTCTGTGCGGATTTTAAGGCAAAGGGCTGTGAGAACGTCACCTGTATCTCAAGGCAGGGGCTGGTGGTGGATGAAATCATCAATTTCGTCGATGAAAACACCATCGATCTGGTGGTAATGGGAACAACCGGTGAAGGCGGTATTCTCGAAAAGATATTCGGAAGCAATACCTCCAGCGTAATCGCAAAGACCCCGAAACCTGTTCTCGCGGTACCGGATGAAGCGAAGTACAACGGAATAAAAACAATAGTTTATGCAACAGACCTCCAGGAATCAGAAACCGATGAAATAATCGAGGTTACGCAGGTCGCTGAAATATTCGATGCAGAAGTTGTACTGCTTCACATCTGCGATAAATCCGAAGAAGTAATGATCGAGGAAAAAAATGTTCTTTACGAAGAACTGAAAAAGAACATTAACTATCCGAATATCGGTTTTGAGCTGGTGCACAATGAAGACATCGTAAAAGGAATAGATAATTACATCAAAAACAATCCCGCTGACATCGTGGCAATGGCTACCCATCACAGGAGCCTTCTCGGCAGGATATTCAGCAAAAGCCTGACGAAAAGCATGGTCTATCATACACACACTCCCCTGCTGGCAATAGAACGGAAAGATTAGGTAGTTCAAAGTTTTAAGTCGAAAGTTTAAAGTCCAAAGTAAAAGTTCAAAGTTCTCCCGAAGGGATGCCTTCGGTAATAGCGGGCGAGAGTCCGCTTTTTTTATTAGCTAAGGTGGTGATGTTGATTTAACATTGAGATAAAGATTAGCAGCGGGACTGTAATTCTTTAAGTGTTGGTTTTTCATAATTTGGTAGATTGAGGTTTTAAAATGGTTTAATTGTTTTTTTAGTTGTTTAGAAAATTTTTGTTTTCGATGGAAAAATTTGGTTTGTAAAAACAGGGATTTCTTAAAAGGGATTTCCCGGAGAAGTTTTTTATTCATCCCCGTTATAAGACTTTGCCACGAATTTCACGAATACACTAATTTTTTCTTCTTCCTTTAACTTTCACGAATTTTGATAGTCTCTAATTTGTCGCTGATTGAATTTAATTCGTACGAATAATCCTTTGGTAGAAGATCCGTTGGATTTCTGATTTCTATAGAATAGAAGTAACACACCCCGTCTTTCAACTTCCGTTGGAATCCACCCTCTCAAGAAGGGAATTTTATTTTATGTCAAAGAACGGAAATGAACATTCTACGTTCAAGTCAATATAAATATAGTAATATTTACGGTTATTGTCAAGGGAATTTACTTTAAATTTTAAGATAAAGTTAGGAAAAGGAATAGAGACTATTCCAAGTTCAAGCTCTCACCATAACTACTTGCAAACGACAAATTTTAAGCGTTTAGAGAATAAAAAAATATTTTGTGATTAATTACTATTGATATTAATTAATTATTAGCTTAATTTTTTATTATCGCTCAAATTTCAACCGGGATATGAGAAGAATATTACCACTGATATTATTTCTAACAATATACTTAAGTCAAAGCTCCGCTCAATGGATCCACCA
>JAEYVS010000128.1 GCA_023429265.1 Bacteroidota bacterium
AGGGGATTTAACATAAGGATACCGCTGGATCTGATGATAGTATTCACTGCAAATCCTGAAGACTATACCAATCGCGGTAATATCATAACTCCTTTAAAAGACAGGATCGACTCACAGGTTGTAACACACTATCCAAGACAAATTGAGGACGGCATTAAGATCACTGAAAACCAGGCGTGGATAAAGCGAGACAACGAGAAAACGCTCAATATTCCCTATTATTTTAAAGAGATCATTGAAACAGCAGCCTTCAAAGCAAGGGAAAGTGAATTCGTCGATCAGAAATCCGGAGTCAGCGCAAGACTCACGATATCTTCGATGGAAAACCTCATCAGTAATGCAGAAAGACGTTCCATTATTAACGGAGAGGATATGGTGATGCCGAGGATATCGGATCTGAATTCTGTTTTGCCGGGAATTACGGGAAAGGTGGAGCTGGTATTCGAAGGTGAACAGGAAGGTCCAAATAAAGTAGCAAGGTCGATACTATCAAAAGCAACACGGGACGTATTCAGGAAGTACTTTCCCGACCCGCTGGCAAGAAAGAAAAATGATCCCAAGTTTAAGAATCCGTATGAAGAGATTATCGATTGGTTCCAGAGCGGCAATAGCATAAGCCTGAAGGATGACATGAACTTTAAGAGCTACCTTTTGGAATTAAATAAGGTCGAAGGGCTGGAGAAATTCATCAAAAAGTATCCACAATATTTTGAGACGGAATTTGAGATGGCTTCGTTAATGGAATTTGTACTGGATGGTCTGCATCAAAATTCGAAGATCGCCAAGGATATAGCAGATTCGAGAACCTCATACAAGGATATGCTTGGAAGTATGCTATCTTCTGACGACAGCTACGGCTACGAAGAGGATTACTACAAATAATTAGTCTTTTTCGAAGTATGCTATACTTGACCCTACCCAGGTTTTATTCTTATTAAAATCTACTCCCATCATTTTACCTTTGCTTAGCCGCACAAGGTTATTGATGGGAATGTAGGTTTTTTTATCCTTATCCCAAACCATGAGAATTCTGAGCTCAGCCTTAGCGGGAATATCCGGAGTCTCAATTACCGGAGCATACTCGATTTTTCTCTGGAGAATGAAATTTTCCGGATCATTTATTGTATCCAGAAGCTGATGAGAAACATCGAATTTTACTCCGCTGCCTGCAAATGAAAATAGAGGTTTAAGAATGTAATTCTCAATGTCTGTAGGGTATTCATCATATTCACTAAGGAATCTGGACTGCGGTACATATTCAGTATCAAAATAAGGTAATGAGTATTTGCTTATTTTGAAAAACCAGTTAGGGTGAGGGATCCATTTTACGTCAAGTTCTTCCTGGAATTGGAAACTGTATTTTATATCATCCCTGGCAAGGAGTTCATCAAAAATAACGCGGTTATATATCCTGTCAATCCGTATGGTTTTCCCGTTCTTTCTATAGTAAAGATTTTTACCTTCCTTAATTACATCAGATATGCAGACGTGGTCTATTCCCAGCATCTTTTCGGTCATTACAAAGTCTACAAGCGTTTTCTGTTTATGCGGTTCTATTTCCAGGAGCACAACATTTTCCGGATCAGCGCCATCGATTATAACCTCCCTCAATAGTGCAATGTATGATTCTTCATCGAGGCCTCCGAAGTAATTATCGACACTATTCGGAATATCAAAGTACTTTCTGAACATCCTATCCAAAAGAACCTGGTAGAAGTAAAGGGAAGGAAATCCCTGTAATTCGATTAGTCTTGGGGTTGGAGAGCCGTTTTCATCCAGGCAAATCGCGAAATCTATGGAGAGCATATCCGAATGCGGCATTTCATCGGGAACAAGAAGTCCTGATGGTACAGCCCGGGAAACATTCGCCAGGTAATGCTCGCTTGTAATAGTCGAAACGATATCATTAACTGCCTGTAATATTTTATGCTTAAATTCACCCGGCAAAAAGATTGGCGTTTCAGCAATGCGAAACTCTATCTTGCTGCCATTTTGGCTGTCCAGTTCCACGAGGAAATTCTGATAATTATCGTCATTAAATCCCCTGTTGAAATTTTCCCTTAGTTCTTTGATCATTTAAACAATTTTTAATTTCCGGTAGTAAACTGCCATACAGGACCATCGGTGAATAATCCGTGATTATCTTTTGCTACAATTCTCCAGTAATATGTTGTGTTTGCGGCTCCTAATCCCGCGTCATAGCTGGAATCAAGGAGGTTATACGAAACCAGAATATTTGGGAATGCTGAAGTGCCCAAATATACATCATACCGAACCGTGTCAAATTCATTTGGGTCGGCCCCTTTCCAGGAAAGCTCTATCAGGCGGTCTACTCCAGTAGAACTGTCCGGGGGGTTAGGGTTATATGGGACATTCGGGTTCAGAAAATTCCCGCTTTGAGTACCCGTTACATCATTACCCAAGTCTTCATTACTGCAAGACTGAACAAAAAATACCAGAGCTAATAACAACATCAAAACTTTCATAATTCATATCCTCTCAAAAATATTAATTACAAATAAATTACGGTCCCGTTGTAAAAGTCCATTCAGGTCCATCGGTTGTAAGTCCGTGATTATCCTTAGAGACAATCTTCCATTTGAAAGTTGTATTCGACTGAAGAACAGTTATTGTATAATTAGTTGCAAGCTGATCATCCGATACCAGGGTGTTTGCCGAGCTTGACCCCATAAATAGATCGTAAAAGACAGTATCCTGGGGATTAGGGTCACCCCCGGTCCAGTTTAACTGAATTCCAAACCTATCAACATTTGTTGCTCCATCCGGAGGATTGGGATTTGATGGAATATTTGGATTATTATTCCCTCCCTGGGTCCCTGTTACATCGTTTCCTTCGTCTTTATTGCACCCGGCTATTATTACAAAAAGAAAAAATGCCAATAAATAAAAGATTTTTTTCATAATTTCTTATATTTAAATTAAAAACTTTCCATTTTGCATTACCTGAATGCCGTCCGCCCAGATATCAAACCGTGTGCCTACGCAGTCGATGTGAGTAGTAGATGACCAATCAGCTCCTGTGTGCTCCGCGTAAGGATGCCCGAATGCCATATGAATTGCAGGAAGCTTTTCGTCCTGCAGGATATTCCCTATAACTTCGTGAATGGCAATATTTGTTCCTATGGCAAATTCTCCAACCCTGTTACTGTTTTTGTCGGTCATAGTATACTCGGTAAACTCTCTCAGAAGATCCTTATTATCACACTCCATATTCTCAATCCGTGAATCTTTTATATCAATTATTAATGGAGTATCTCTCAGGTCACCATACTTTCTGCAAAGGTAATCTCCTACCACTCCGTCCACGACAAAATGCCCGTTCACATTAAAAGGCGATGTGAAAATCTCACCTCCCGGCAGGTTTCCCCATTTATCGACACTGATAAGACCACTGGTTTTGATCCATTTTAGAACAGGACTAAACTCAGCTGTTATATCGGTTCCACCCTTTGATGTGGCTTTAATGGTTTTAGCTTTTGATGTAATGTTAATCAGGCGTGTGCTGACTGCGTCCACTTCATTATAATCCGCCCGCATTGCCTGCATCATAATCGTTGGGGTGATATTTACCATATGAGCATGCCGTATCTTATATTGATCCACCACAGCTGTCATCTGGACCCGCATTGGGAGCTCACCCTGCTGCGCCTGGGCAGCGAATATACTTACATTAGATTTTGAAAGATGATCGAGGATAACCGCGGGCATTATTTTTGAGGGTCTGGAGATATAATCTTCAATAACAAATACTTTGTAATCCGATCCTACCTTCTCTATTTCCGCAGCGATTGATGCGGCTATCTCCATTGTTTCCGAGTCGGTAATTACCGTTACTCTTTCTTCGGGTTTTAATCTGAGACAGGTATTAATAGCATTTTGTGCCCCCTGTATCAGTTCAGTATCAAATTGAATTTCCTTAATCTCAGTCCTCACTAATCCAGCTCCAATCCTTCGTATGTCTGTTCAATAATATAATCTACCACCTTATTGAGATCATTAGTTTCATTAAAAACCTTAAGCTGCCTGTCCGCCCCGGTACCTTCTTCGAGAATCTTAAAGATGTAGCTTACCTCTTCCCTGCTGCCAAGCTCGTCCACTACGTCATCTATAAAGTCAAGGAGTTCGTGCGCCAGCGAGATAAAATCTACCTCAGTCTGCTTTCCAAAATCTATGAGCTTTCCACTAATACCGTACCTGGACGCTCGCCACTTATTTTCATTGATCAGACCTCTCCTGTATATCCTGAAGCCAAGATTTTGCTGGATAAGCTTATGAAGTTTTACTACCACAGCCTGTATTAATGCCGCAAGAGCTATGGTTTCATCGACCTTCATAACCACATCGCAGACACGGAATTCAAGTGTATCAAAGAAAGGATGAAGTCGTATGTCCCACCAGACTTTTTTGGCATTATCTATGCAGTTGGTCTTGATGAGCATATTGATAAAATTATCGTGCTCGGCAACACTGGAGAAATAATCCGGTATGCCTGTTCGTGGAAATTTATCGAAAACTTTAACACGGTAAGATTTAAATCCAGTATCCCTGCCCAGCCAGAAAGGCGAGTTTGTTGAGAGAGCAAAAATATGGGGTATAAAATATCTGGCAGCATTCATTATCTGAATGCCAAGCTCTCTATTTTGTATGCCTACGTGCACGTGCAGACCGAAGATAAGGTTCGCGCGCGCAACCTCCCTCATTTCGTTTACGATCTCTTCGTAACGGGGATTCTCAGTTATGAGGACATCCTTCCAGTGAGTGAATGGATGGGTGCCTGCAGCAGCTATTTTTAAGCCGCTGTTTGCCGCAAGCTGAGCGACAGAGGTACGCATCTTAATCACTTCCTCCCTGGCTTCCTTAATGTCTTTGCAGATACTGGTCCCAATCTCAACCACGGAACGGTGCATTTCGGGCTTCAGCTTTTCTTTCAAGGATTCGTCACTGCTGTCGAAGATCTGCTGAACGTGAGAATGTAGCTCACGGGTCTCCGGATCCACTATCTGAAATTCTTCTTCAATCCCAAGTGTGTAGAGCATATAATTTGTTTTAGTTTACCCTGTTTTTAAGGCATGACACTCAAAGGAATGTCATTTGAATATGACCTTACAAAATTTCCCCAGGTAAGGTTATTCATTCCTTCTTTATGGTTTAGAGCTCTTCTAATTGCCATATTGGCAGTGGTCTCTACTACCCAATCAAAATTTTCCTGTCCGACCGAATTTACATCTGCATCCGGAGCAGGATTACAGAAATCAATCGCATATGGAATACCATCTCTTACTGCAAACTCAACTGTATTCAGGTCATAGCCAAGACCTTCATTCAGCTTAAGAACATAATCGTGAACTATAGAAAGCAGGTTTGGATCCGTATGAACATCTTCTTTAATGTATCTAAGATGATGAGGATTCCTTGGTTCATAAGGCATTATCCTGACATCGCGCCTGTCTATACAGTAGCATCTGAAATATGATTCAAAATTGATCTCCTCCTGGAGCATCATAACCAGTTCACCGGTCTCTTCATATTTTTCAAAGAAATCTTCCGGACTTTCGACTTTATATACACTTTTCCAGCCGCCGCCGGAGAATGGTTTGAAATATGCCGGAAATTTAATATAATCAAAAATGCTTTCCCAATCGAGAGGAAACTCTAAATTCCTGAATGACTCCGGAGTTGTATCCTGAGGGTTTTTATTTGAAGGCAGAAGTACTGTTTTGGGAACCGGAACTCCAAGCTTTACTGCAAGAGCATTATTGAAAAACTTTTCATCTGCGCTCCACCAGAAAGGATTATTAATCACGGCAGTGCCGCAGATAGCAGCATTCTTTAAAAAACCCCTGTAAAAGGGTACGTCCTGAGATATCCTGTCAATAATAACAGCATAATCCGTAGGCTGAGCCTGGATAACTTTATTTATCTTTACAAATTCAGCCGATAAATGATCGATGCCTTCGGCTCTGAGCTTAGAATTAACTTTCTCCACAAATGCCGGCGGATAGGTATTTTCCTGTCCAAACAGTATTCCTATTTTTTTCATTAAAGTATTAGATTATTAATTATTTAAAATTATTAGTTGTGAACGAATGGCGGGCTTACCAGTGGGTAAGTTAATAAAAATTGAACTCAGTAAAAAGGAAACAATCAGACCGTTATCTCTTCCAGTCTGAGGTTTTCAATTGCCTTTGTTATGAATCCGGGAAGGATTGTATTTTTTGTTAAAAGAATATTATCCGGGGTTTCCAGGTGATTAAGCATTTCATAATAGGTTTTCTCGTCATATTCTTCAATTACCTGTAGTTTTCTTTCCGGCTGCTTGAAGTGGAAGTGCATGCTCGGAGGATCCGCTTCAGGATGAAACTGTGTACCCATAATTTCATTGGAAATTCTAACCCCCATCAATGCCCTTGTGTCCGGATATCTTTCACGAACTCTTTCAATGCATAGGAGTTCTGCTCCAAGCTCATCAAAAACTTTTTTATTGGGATCGAGGACCTGCCATTCCCTGAAATCTGCAGCGTAAAACGGCTCAGGTAACTCACCTATGAGAGGATCAATTTCCCCTGCCGGGGTTTTGTAAATCGGGAAAATCCCAAATGCTCTGTTCTCTCTTTTTACAATCTTTGCAAGCTCGAAATACCTGCACATCATCTGGAATGAGTGGCAAATAAAGAATATATATTGCTTCGATGTTTCTACAGTGGAGTTATTGTGGAGTATCCTGTCTAGTAAATTAAAATAATCTTTTTCCCATTTTGAGCCTTCACCTTCGAATGGACTGCCCGGACCTCCGGAAGAAATGTATATATCATAATGCCCCGATGGTACTTCATTATCTGCACGGGTATTATATCTGTTATACTCTATAGGAATTTCCGAGACCTTTCCATTAAGATCATTAAGTGTATCCTGGATACATCTCATACCCTGGTTTTGCTCATTATTGTATAGATCTATGATTGCTACTTTAACAGGACGTTTCAATTTTGCAAGAATTTTATTTATAAAATATTAACCTGAAGTCTCATCATCAGAAAGCTGCTGCGTTTCTTCTCTCCAGCTTAAGTAATAATCCGGGTCGTTTACCATCGAAGCGAACTTAGCAAGCTTTACCGGCTTGAAGGTATCCATCATTACAGCCGTTTCTTTTGTCTCCTTAGCTCCGAGAGCCTTATCTACAGTCCCCGGATGAGGTCCGTGAGGAATGCCATTCGGATGCAGGCTGATGGAGGCAAATTCCACTCCCTTCCTGCTGGCGAAATTTCCGTCTACATAATACAGCATTTCATCGGAATCTACATTGCTATGATTATAAGGTATCGGCACAGCTTCGGGGTGATAATCCAGCATCCTCGGCATAAATGAACATATCACAAATCCCGGTCCTGAAAATGTTTGGTGTATCGGAGGAGGCATGTGAATCTTACCGGTGATCGGCATAAAATCATTTATATTAAATATCCACGGAAAATAAAATCCGTCGTAACCCACTACATCGAATGGATGAAAATCGTAATGTATACCTGTTACCTTATCGCCTTTTTTTATTTTTACAACAAAGTCACCTTTTTCGTCGAATGTAACAAGTTCGGATGGCGGATGAATATCACGTTCGCAATATGGAGAATGCTCGAGAAGCTGTCCGAACTGATTCCTGTAGCGGCTTGGGGTCCTAATCGGTCCATTTGCCTCGAATATCAATAAGCGTGTAGGTGTATTAAAATTAAACTTATAAATGATGCTTCTCGGTATGACGATATAGTCGCCCGGCTTATAATTCAAATAGCCGAGATTTGATTCCAGTACTCCTTCACCTTCGTGTACGAAGATCACTTCGTCAGCCAGTGCATTTTTATAAAAATAATCCATTTTATCCGCGGGGCGGCATACGGACATCACCACATCGTTATTATACATAATAGGCTTCCGCCCGGTAAATGCATCACCTTGGGGTTCAAGCTCCTTTGTCTTAAAGTGATAAGGGCGGAGCGATGATTCATCCCATTCCTCTATTATCACCCTGTCCACTTTTTCATCGATGGCTTCTATCTTAGCAGGAGAGTTTATGTGGTAAGCATTGGAGTATATGCTGTCAAACCCAATGGTGGAAAATAGCTCTTCCTTGTAGAGCGAGCCATCCGGCTGTCTGAACTGTGTGTGTCTTTTCTGCGGGATCTCTCCCATTTTATGATAAAATGGCATAACCTAAAAATTTAATATTAACTCTATATGTTAGCTTACAACTTCTTCTTTAACTCCGTGAGCTATGCTTTCAAGATACCTTTCGGCATCGATTGCAGCCATACAGCCCGTTCCAGCCGCTGTAACAGCCTGCCTATAAATACTATCCTGCGCATCGCCGCACGCAAATACCCCGGGTATATTGGTTTCGGTCGAGGATTTTTTTGTAATGATATAACCAACATCGTCCATGTCCAGAATACCGTTGAAGATATCCGTATTGGGTTTATGTCCAATGGCAATGAATAGTCCATCCATGTCAATTTCTTTTTCTTCATCGGTCTTTAAATTCTTTATCTTCAAGCCGACCATGGTTTTTTTGTCGCCTTCGGTTTTACCTATGACCTCCTCAACTACAGTATCATACATAAATTTTATCTTTGGATTGTTCATTGCTCTCTCAAGCATTATCTTGGAAGCTCTGAATTCATCCCTTCTGTGAATGATTGTTACTTCACTGGCGTGTTTTGTAAGATAAACTGCCTCTTCCATCGCTGTATCGCCGCCGCCTACTACCGCCACTTTCTGGTCACGGAAAAAGAACCCGTCACAGGTAGCGCAGGCTGACACTCCATACCCCATAAAATAATTCTCAGACTCGAGCCCGAGCAATTTCGCGGAAGCTCCCGTAGCAACGATCACTGAATCTGCTGTATATTCCGTACCACTGTCATCGGTTAGTTTAAAAGGCTTTGAGGAAAAATCTACCTTTTTTATGTATTTGTATATCGACTTTGTTCCAAACCTGTGCACCTGCTTTCGCATAACATCCATTAATTCGGGTCCCATTATTCCATGTTCGAATCCGGGATAATTTTCTACGTCTGTAGTTATCATAAGCTGTCCGCCTGGTTGGCTTCCTTCGAACATTATTGGGTCCAGGTTTGCGCGCGCAGTGTAGAGAGCTGCAGTGAACCCTGCCGGTCCTGACCCGATTATTATGACTTTATGATGGTTGGTGTGATTAGTTGAATCAGACATTTCTTTAAATTAACTGTTATTGAAAATCTTGTTTTTTATTGTTTCATCATTAGGACTTAGCTCGAGAGCTTTTCTCCAGAATATTACTGCGCTTTCTTTATCACCCATTTCTTTATAAACGTCCCCCATATGATCATTTACCACTGCACTGCCTGAGTTTATATTCAGCGATTTCCTTATGTAGTTCTCTGCAAGTTCATATTTTTTTAGCTTAAAATAAATCCATCCTATGGTATCCAGATATGATGCATTTTCTGGCTCCCTATCTATGGCTGTTTTTGCCATTTCAAGTGCTTTATCCAGTTTTTCCCCTCTTTCTGAGAGATTATAGGCATAATTATTTAAAAGTAGCGGATTTCCCGGGTCTATCTGAAGAGCTTTCTCGTACGTGGCATTTGATTCGTCGTACCTGCTCACGGAGTTGTATGCCAGAGCAAGAGCAGAGAGAATATTAATGTCCGATGGATTTGCCTCGAGCGCATATTCATAATACTTTATTGCTTCATTTATCTTACCCATTGCCTGCTGTGTCAGTCCCATAAGATAATTTAGCCTGAAATCATTTGGACTGACAGAAAGACCTTTTGATAATACCTCGTCAGCCAATGGCGATTTTCCCTGGTTATAATAGGTCAAACCTATCTGCACGTAAGCGTCCATCGAAGTATCGGCAACTTCTATTGCTTTTGAAAACTGCTCCTCCGAACCCGCATCATCCCCATTGGACAGATAAAGCGCCCCAAGATAATAATAAGGATGCCATTCCTCCGGGTAATTTATCTGTAAATTAAAAAAGATATTCTTTGCTATGTCCACCGAATTAACATCTTTATTGATCTGGTTATAATAAAGCTCGCCTACCTGAAGTTTTTCTGAGTAGCCAAGAGAATCTTTTCCGAGTAAAGCGCCAAATTTTTCGAAAGCTTTATCAGTTTCATCCTGGAAGAAGTATATTTTTACGAGCTCTGTCTGCAGCTCTTTGTTATTTGGATTAAGCCTTAGAAGCTCTTCATAAATTTCCTGGGCTTCCGCATATTTATTCTGGCGGGTATAAAGTAAAGCGAGCTGCTCGATTATGTCCGCATCATAGGGATCGAGCTGCAATGCAGCTTTTAGTATTTCCGCACATTTGTCGTACTCCTTGTATGAATAATAAATTTCATACATTCTTCTTAATACATCATAATCATATCCTATCTTATCGGTAATTCTTTCATATATTACAATTGCTTTAGCAGGCTGGTTGAGCTCCTGGTAAATGCGGGCAAGAGTATAAAGACCGTAGGTGTAATTCGAATCCCTTGCAAGGATGCTCTCATAGACTTCTGCTGCTTTGTCCAGATTATCGAGTCCAAGATATGCGTTAGCCTTTTGTTCGAGGTAATGTGTATTGGTTGGATTATAGGAAAGTGCCTTCTGAACATTAGAAAGCGACTCATTGTATTTCCCGGTGTTAAAATATAGCTCAGCAATTGCAGAATAGATCCCGGGTGATTTGTCGTACTTTAAAGCTGTTTGATAATTTTCAAGCGCTTCATAGTAATTAAATTTAAGCTCGGCTAACTTTCCCTTTATGAAGAGCTCTTCTGCTTTTTTCGGATCATTACCATAAAATTCACCATCGTCTGTAGATAATTCTCCTCCCGAAGAACATCCGGTTAAAGCAACCAGACACCCGAAAAAGACGCAAACCATCAATATTTTCAAATTTGCAGGCATATATACGATTTTAAAAATAAAACTTACCTTCGCCATTTACAACGCAGTTTTCAGTGCAAAAGTTACAAATGAGCTTAAAAAGGACAATATAAGCCATAATATAATGACAGATTTTGCAATTACACTTTTTATAATATTAAATTATATTACCGGATTAAAATTAAACGCATCTACACGATTTGAGCTTAGAAGTAATCCTATTCATTTCCCTTGCAGTAATTTCCGTATTTTCGGCAATTATGATGGTAACCCGAAAGAGCCCTATTAATAGCGCTCTCTATCTTATTTTAAATTTTCTCACCATCGCAGGGTTTTTCCTTTTGCTAAAGGCTCAGTTTCTCGCTGTAATACAGGTACTCGTTTATATGGGAGCCATAATGGTGCTTTTCCTGTTTGTCATAATGCTTTTAAATCTCCACGACAAAACAAAGTTAACCGAAGAATTTACGTATAAAAAAATATCCGCGCTTCTCATTACAATACTGTTATTTTGTTTGATAGGTTACACGGTTTATTTCGGCTTCATGGGAAAATATCCAGGACCAAATCCAAATGCTAACACGATAGGGACCGTTGAATTTCTCGGCAAGGAGCTTGTAACGACTTATTCATTTCCTTTTGAAGTAGCAGCCTTCCTTCTTCTTGCTGCAATAGTCGGCGCGGTAGTACTGGCTAAGAAAAAATTCGAGTAAGCAGCTATAGGCTAAGGACGTTTCTCCCACGGTTCCACAACCCCAATTATTGAATGCGCATTATCCTCATTGACAGCTTTTAACACCCCCTCAGAAATTTCTTCATCCATAAGCCACCTGGAGACATCGTTTTCTATTTTAAACCCCAGAATTATATCACGGTATTTAATATGAGACAGCTTCGAATATTCGGGCGCTATTACATCCTTCGATGGATCTGCTGAAGAACTTCCTAGGATATTAAAATATCGAAAATCTTTATTTTTAGAATTTAAAATCCGGGCTATGATCGACCCTCCATTTGGCGCGTTTGAATGTATCCAGCTTACTACAAGAGAAATATCCCCATATCTTTCAATGGATTGCTCTATTTCGGTAGTCAATTTTTCGTCATCTGTATAATCTAATATTAACGGATCAAGATTTCCTTTAAGGTGAATCGTTTCCCGCCGAAGAGCCTCAAATCTTCGCGGATTTCGACCTATCACCGAGACGGTATCATACTCATACGCCAGCCTCCTGCTTACCTCGAATAGCATTCCCGTACCGCCTACTATAAGACAATGGCTCATATTCAATTAAAATATAATTGATACCCGTGAGTTTCTTTAGTTAATCTCACGCCACCAGGTAAAAACATTTCCGGAGGAATTTCCACGCCGGTGTTAATATTATCTCTTTCGACAAGAATCAAATACTTCCCCTTTTCCAGACCTTGTAATACTGCTCTTACACTATCTGCACCTGAATACAGGTCTAAGAGCTTATAACTGTACTTACCGGGGGAATTCAGATCTATCCCTCCAAAATAGTATGAGAACTGCGGATTCATCTCATATTCATTGCTTATATAAACCAGGTCCCGTCTGCCGCTTTCATCGGAAATTTCTTTTATCTCTGCCAGCTTAAATCCATCTTCAAATAATGAAATATTAAAAGCATAATAAATATTTGCTCCCATAAAGAAAAGTATAATTACATAAACATAAACTTTTCTCAAGCTTGTAATTGCTCTGAATTTCTTTGACAATAAAAACAAGGTTCCGGTAATAACAGCAATTACTGCTAGGGCAACAACTGCTCCCACACCTGTCATAACGTAAGCTTTTAGTTCATTTCTTATCCCCGGGGTCAGATACCAGAATAAATTCACTACGAATAGAAATGAAACTATGAATATTTCAAGGAATGTTCTCTTCCTCTCTTCAAAAAAATATAATGTTAGCAGGATAGTTACGGGGATTAGAAACGGCATAAGATATGTGTCTATCTTGGTTGTAAATAGTGATATTACAATAAACCCTGCGAGGAACCACACCCACAGGAATATCTTCCGCCAATCAAGAGACTTAAAACTTAACGCGTCCCTGACCATAGCATAGAAAACGATCAAAGCAAAAGGAATATTATTCATTAAAATACTGAAGTAATAAAATACTCCGCTTGGTTTCTCGTTACCCCCGATACCTTCAGTTGCTCGTTTTAATATGTGAAAACCCAGGAGATAATCAATGAATTCGCTTCCATGTTTTACATACATATATAAATGCCATGGCAAAGCAATAGCAATACCTACAGCGCCAAATATTACTATGTCAGAAAATCTAATTTTACGTGAGCGGGAATTGGTTAACACAAAGAATGCAAAAATAATTGCAGGGATGAACACCCCATATAGTGATTTAGTCATCAGGCATAAACCGAATACAACCACCGACCAATAAAAATATTTTCTCTGCTCTCCTTCCATATACTTTATCAGAAGATAAAAGCACAGAAGGAATAAGAATGTAACAGCTATGTCGAATTGAAACCTTTTTGCATATACCGTAAAGACATACGTCGCAGAAAAGATCATCGCTGAAAGAAAACCCGCCTCAAAGGAATGTATTAGTTCCCCCAGCTTTATTATGTACACCACGCATAACAGGCCAAAAATAAAAGCTATCATCTTAAACACAAACTCATCCATCCCAAAAACTGCTGTAACCCCGTACCCAAGCCATATATAAAGCGGTGGATGGACTCCAGATTCAAAGCCACCAACAGAGTGTTCACTTTGATCCCAGAAGTCGCCGTTAATGTGGATGGAATTCACCCTGGCGGCATACATACCTTCATCCCATGGCTGAATGTCCGCGCTCAGCATTGCGGGAATTTTTGCCATACAAAGAAAAAGGAGTAATATAATTACTCCCCATCTTCTCTGATCGCTGTTAAAAGCTGTCTCCATATTAAAGCATTTTTTTATGCTTCTATTCTGTCAAATCCTGTATATTTCCTTAATACTTCCGGCACATTTAGATTACCCTTCTCATCTTGATTTGCCTCCAATAGCGCAACTATCAGCCTTGATGTTGCAAGTCCTGATCCGTTCAATATATCCACAAATTCTGTTTTAGCCTTTCCGCCCTCGAGAGTTTTCTTATAACGGATCTTTCCACGCCTTGCCTGGAAGTCCGAAAAATTACTTACCGACGATGCCTCGAGCCAGGCATTCTCACCATAAGACCATACCTCTATATCGTATGTTTTTGCAGAGGAGAATCCTAAGTCACCTGTGCAAAGCTCGATCACCCTGTAATGCAGACCCAGAGCCTCGACTATATCCGTTGCGGCTTTGAGCATTACCTCAAGCCTCTCGTAGCTTTCTTCAGGCTTACAAAAATTCACCAGTTCTACTTTATTGAACTGATGCACCCTGAGAAAGCCTTTTGTATCCTTACCGTAGCTCCCTGCCTCACGTCTGAAACAGTTAGAAAACCCGCAGTACATCACGGGGAGTTCATCCTCTCTGAAAATCTCATCACGGTGAATATTTATTATCGGTACTTCTGCTGTAGGTATGGCATACAGATCATCCTTTTCCATGTGATACATATCTTCCTCGAATTTCGGCACCTTTTCGGTAGCCTCCATACTCGAGCGGTTGACCAGTGTTGGAGTTATGACTTCTGTGTATCCGTTTGCGATGTGAGTATCCAGCATAAAATTCCACAATGCCCTCTCCAGTGTCGCCCCTTTTCCTTTGTATAGGGCAAATCCGCTTCCCGTTATCTTTGCGCCGCGCTCAAAATCCAGTATATCGTGAAGCTTCGCCAGCTCCATATGATCTTTCGGCTTAAAATCAAAGTTTTTCCTCTCACCCCACACCTTTATCTCGACATTTTCAGATGCATCCTTTCCAAAAGGCACATCCTCCGCAGGCACATTGGCTATATGGATCAGCTCATCATCGATCTTATTTTCAATATTCCGCAGCTCTTCATCCAGTCCCTTTACCTCATTGGATACTTTACGCATCTCTGCTATTTTGTCATCAGCATTCTCTTTATTCTTCTTCATTACCGCTATTTCATCAGAAACCTTATTACGAAGCTCTTTAAGCTTTTCCGCCTTCTGGATAATTCCAAGCCTTTCCTCGTCCAGCTTCATTATTCTGTGCACCGGAGCTTCATCTTCGCCTCTGAGTTTGAGCTTTTCCCTCACCAGATCAGGGTTTTCTCTTATAAGTTTAATATCGAGCATTAATTAGATATGTTTGTGTAGTTAATAACTTGAAAAATACTATTAATGCTTGTAACATTAAAGGAAGTTTTCTAAAAGCATTCCGCGAATGGACATAACCGCAAAATTAAATTTATCTGATAAAGGACTACCCGAAGGGATTATTCCTTCCGGACCAAATCGAGCCATCTTTGGATTGAATATCCTTTACCCCTTTTATTTCAAATATCTCTCATTTAT
>JAEYVS010000168.1 GCA_023429265.1 Bacteroidota bacterium
CGAAATTAAACATCCCAATATGCGTAAGTTATTAATTAACATCATATTTGTAACAGCCACAATACTTCCCGGTGCAGGACTTTATTCCCAGGATATCACTCAGGACGATGGCTACTACTATTGGCTGGACCTCAATGCAGTCTCAAATGACCAGGCTGAGGTGACATTGATCACTCCTAAGATCAACCAGGAATCCATAGTTTTGTATTTTCCTAAGGTAATACCCGGTACATACAGAATAGCAGATTTCGGTAGATTCATCAGCGATGTAAAAGCCTTCTCATCAGACGGCAGCGAGCTGCCTGTGGAAAACATAGAAATAAACGGGTGGCGAATAAGCAACGCAGCAGCATTATATAAAATTACTTACAAGGTGGATGACACCTTCGACGCGGTGATAACAGAAAATCCAATTTATAAAATGGGCGGTACGAATATAGATGCGGGTGAGGCTTATCTAATAAATACACACGGGTTTTTCGGATACCTGGAGGATATGAAGGACAGGCAGTTCACGGTAGACATATCTCATCCAACAGGATTTTACGGGGCGACAGGTATGACCGCCTCCGATGATGAGAGCCACAAGGACATATTCATAACAGAAAGTTATAACAGGCTGGTGGATTCCCCATTAATGTACACACTGCCGGACACTACCGTAATGAATGTTGGCGGAGCTGAAGTAATTGTTGCCGTATACTCTCCAAACAAGCTTGTAACATCGAAATTTATGGCGGACGGATTTAAAAAAGTCCTGGAAGCGCAGAAAGAATACCTTGGCGGAACACTGCCGGTGGATAAATATGCATTCATAATGTATTTCCAGGATATGGAAGGATATGAATCGGATGCAGGTGTGGGCGGATTCGCGTTCGGAGCGCTGGAGCATTCTTATTCATCCGTATACTTTATGCCTGATGCCCCGGAAAATGATCTGATAGACGATATGCTCAGGATAGCCGCTCACGAGTTTTTTCACATAGTAACACCACTTAATATCCATTCGGAAGAGATCCATTATTTTGATTTTAACGAACCTCAAATGTCGGAGCATCTATGGATGTATGAAGGCGTAGTAGAATACTTCGCTCATCACGTGCAGGTACAATATGGAATAAAAACAGTTGATGCATTTCTCGCGTCAATGAGTGAAAAAATGACCAATGCCCAAAACCAGTTCGATGATAAGCTGCCCTTTACGGTAATGAGCAAAGGCAGCCTGGAGACATATAAGGATGAATATCTGAATGTGTATGAGAAAGGCGCGCTTATCGGAATGGTGATGGACCTGATGTTACTGGATCTATCCGATGGAAAGTACGGATTAAATAACCTCATTATGGACCTCTCCAAAAAGTACGGCAAAGACCAGCCATTTAAAGATGAGGAATTATTCGGAGTGATCGTGAATATGACCTACCCGGAGATCGGTGAATTTCTGAATTACTATGTTGCCGGATCGACTCCACTCCCCTTTAAGAAAACACTCGCACTGGCAGGAGTAGAATATAAAGACAAAGAGATTTTTAAAGACTTTTCTCTGGGGAATGTCCAGTTCGGATACAATCCCGCGACTAAAAGATTATTTGTCGCAGGAACTGACGCGATGGACGAATTTGGTAAGGCAATGGGATACAAAACCGGGGATGAGCTTCACAGTATAAACGGAAAAGACATACCAACCGAAGGCATCCAGGAATACTTTGAAAATATCTTTGATTCATTCGAAGAAGGAGAGGAAACAGAGATGGAAGTAATGAGAGAAGGCAAGAAAGTTAAGCTTTCTGCAGAGATGATTATGGTGGATAAGGTAAGATATAATACATTATCACTTATGGAAAATCCTACTCCGCAGCAGCTAAAGATACGCAATGCCTGGTTGAGCGGGAAATAATTAATTTTAATTGTGACATTTTAAAATATGCACGCTAACGGGATCTGTTAGTGTGCATTTTTCATTTAAAATCCCTATTTTTGAAAAAGGGATTACTTCATCCTGTCATTATAAAATCCCATTTTACTAACCTAACCTTTCCCAAAATGAACACCTCATTATACAGAAATTGGTGGGCTCTTACCATCAAAGGAGTTCTCGCAATAGTTTTCGGTTTAATAATATTTCTTTCACCGGGTATAGGGGCTGTAGCTCTGGCATATTATTTTGGCTTCCTTGCTCTTTTTGCCGGGATTTTTATGATAATCGGCGCATTTGCCCACAAAAATGCGAATAAGGACTGGGGATGGTGGTTATTTGAAGGAATACTCGACATAATTTTTGGCGCAATTGTACTTGCTTATCCTGTGATGTCAGTAGCAATCTTCATTTTATTCATTGGGATATGGGCAATCTTTATGGGTGTAGCGCAGGTCATCGGCTTCTTCACAGTGAACGGGTCCGGCAGAGGTTTATTCCTTTTCAGCGGAATCATCTCGGTGATCTTCGGGATACTGCTCGTATTAAATCCAATACTCGGGGCAGTCTCATTGACAATGCTGATAGGGGCATTTGTTCTGCTGTACGGTATAATGGCAGTAGTTCTATCCTTTAAGATCAAAGGGATGAGGGTACAAACAGCTTAATGCAAAAACAACCCGCTGCTTCCATAACACCAAAGAAACCACCGCATTCGATGAGCCTGTGGGCTGCCGTATCGATCGGTGTCGGCGCAATGATAGGCGCGGGTATATTCTCAATCTTCGGCGCGGCGGGAGCTGAAGCAGGAAATGCGTTATGGATAGCATTTGCCGCGGCAGGACTGGTCGCGCTTCTCAATACATACTCATACGCAAAGCTTGGATCATCCTTCCCGTCTAACGGCGGTCCCGCTGAATTCCTCATGCAGGGATTCGGTGACAGCATAAAAACGGGCGGTTTTAACATTCTTATCTGGCTCGGCAGCATATTTTCATTAGCACTCGTATCCAGAGGATTCGGAGGTTATGCCGCTTCGTTTCTGCCGGGAGCACCAGGAGGAGAATGGATCACTTACTTCGCAATTGGAATTATCATTTTATTTGTGGTAGTAAATTTCTGGGGAGCTAAGGCAGTCGGAAATTCGGAACTCACAATCGTTTCGATCAAAGTCGGGATCCTGCTGTTATTCGGAGTAGCCGGAATATTTTTCATAAAGCCGGCTTTACTTTCTCCATCAATTTGGCCTGCAGAGTCCAATATCCTCGTAGCAATTACACTCGTTTTCTTTTCTTATCTCGGTTTCGGATACATCACCAATACAGCCGGGGATATGGCTAATCCAAAGAAGACACTTCCAAAAGCTTTATATCTCAGTGTATTCATCTCCATCGGGATTTACCTCCTTGTTTCCATCACCGTAATGGGTACTCTTCCGTTTTCAGAAGTGCTCAAAGCAAAAGATTTTGCTCTTGCCGAGGGGGCACAGCCAATACTCGGCACGCTCGGATTTAAACTGATCGCTATTGCCGCATTGCTCTCTACATCATCCGCGATCAATGCAACAATGTACGGAGCGGCAAATACAAGTTATATGATGGCGAGAGACGGAGAACTTCCTCCGGCTTTTGACAGAAAGATCTGGAAAAACGCGGAGGGAGGATTATTTTTCACCGCGGCAGTTACCATACTCCTTGCAATCGCTTTTCCCATAGAAAAGATCGCGATGCTGGGAGGTGTGGTGTATCTTCTTGTTTACATAGCAGTAAACATTGCGCATCTTAAGATACGCACTCAGACCGGAGCAAATAAAGTGGTGCTCTTTCTTAGCATTCTCTTGAATATGTCATTAATTGGGATTATTTTTTGGTATCTATTTAATACCAACACGGCTATTCTTTTCGCATTCATTGGGCTTATTTTATTCTGTTTTATTTTCGAATGGGGCTATCGAAAAACTACAGGCAGAAGGATCAAATCAACAATTAACACAACAAATTCCTCTACCTGATTAAACTTGGGGAGGGCAGTATGCTGCTCAGCGTAGAAATAATCAATGGCAGGGACTTTCTTAAGACCTCTGCAAAGGGTGAGCTGGATTTGACTAAAAGCAAGAAGCTTCTTCACGCTATAGTGGAAAAAGCCAAGCTTCATAAAGACCATCACATTCTCATAGATATCCGGGGAACTACTTCGCCTCATATGGGCACTATTGAGCTTTACAACCTCGTGATCGAGATGGAGAAGTTCAAAGGAATATTGAAAAACAAAATGGTTGTCATCGATGACCCGGATGAGAATTTCAATAAAATGGAATTCGTTGAGATGTGCGCAAAAAACCGTGGCTTCCAGATAAACCTGGTTACAAACTACGAAGAGGCAATTGACTGGCTAATGGTCTAAACGCTTATTTATTGAACCATATTTTTGAACGGATTCTTTCTGAAAGCCATTTCATTCTTAAATGCTTTTAGCTGCCTTCTTTTATTTAAATAAACAGCAAAATTTGTAAAAGCGGAAAGCACCAGGAATATCGTCAAAGCTCTTCCAAAACCTTCCGAAGCAGAAATTCCAAAGGAATCGAATATAAGAATGATGATTCCCGTAACAATCACATTCAGCAGCGATACGGTAAAAATATCACCAAGAAGCCTTTTCCCGGAGAATAGCTCCTGTTCTTGTCTTTTCAACGCTGATGCTTCATAATTTGCATCCCTTTCTTCCAGATGTTTTTCTTTCTTCTCAATGCTTCTCAGATACCTGTTGTAATCAACCGGATGATTTTCTTTTAATAATGCCAGGGCATCAGTCTTAATGGTCTGTCTTTCCGGTGAAAGCTTATTACCGGATTTACTCATATCCGCCTCAATAACCTCAAGCAGTGATATTACCTGTAGTAGAAAAACTTTTTCCGGCTTAATTTTAATGAGCCTGTCCAAAAATTCTATATGGCCTGACATAAATTTTTTAGGAGTGTACTCAGCTATTATAATATTCGTAAGAGCTTCCTGTTCCGTTTCAGGGGAATTATCGAGCGCATTAGTAAAATAAACCATTGCCTCCTCGAATAATTTCAACTGGCTGTTGGCTTTCCTGATCGTGGCGTGTCCCCTGCCGAGCCATGCCTTTGGATTTTTACCATCTACTTCGAGCACCCGCGTAAAATACTCCATAGCTTCATTATAATCCCTTGCCTGCAGTTCAACATTACCGAGCGCGATGAGATTATCCGTATCCACATCGCTTTTCATAATGACGGATTCACGAACTTTTACATTGGATCCGCAGAATGTACAGAAGGCAAAGTCCTTATTACCGGGGACCTGGATATCGGCACCACAAGAGGGACATTTAGCAGCCAAGAATTCCATAGGAAAGTTTGTTTGGAAGGAAATTAACACTAAAAAGGAAAAGAAAATACGAATAAATTATCAGGCAGTCTGTTCCGGTAATTGTTCTTCTTCGGCCAATATTTCAACCGGTGGAGCTTTCTCTACGACGTATGTTTTTGCAATAAAATCGTGGAGCATCCTGTTATATTCCGTAAAAAAGCCAAGGATATAGCCAAAATAAAAACAGCTATTTGAGATGAATTTTCCAAGAGTGCGGACCAATGCTCTTGAAAACCTGATTCTATTGCCATCATACGCGGTTACATATAATACCAAAGCCATTTTGCCAAAGGTCGCCTGGAAACGTGAGGACTCCATTAATGAATAATATACCGTAAAAATTATAATAAAAAGTAAAGCGGTGATTCCTTTTACGTTTAATTCGTTCAGTAAAAATTCCGGATCTGTGGAAATACCGGGATATACTATATAAAAAAACACTTCAATGACCATTGCAAAAAATAATACCAAACTTGCTATGATCAGATAATCAATTATCGCAGCAATTAATCTTTTCCACATCGGCGCGGGCTCATACACCTCTTCCCCGGTGACCGGGATATTTGGCTCATAGGTTTCCACGCCTATTTTTTAAGCTTTGAGTAATACCTGTATAAGGCTATTCCCAGCATCGCTGTCCAGAGCGGTGACGACAGCTGGATACCCGATCTGCCCTCCATAAATACATATCCCACTCCCGCAAAGAGCACAAGAATCTGCAAGACCCTCACCCTCGCCGAATCAAAATCCTGTCCTCCATCACATTTGCAGTTTATCTGCTTTGTCATTATAATTGCAGGGATGTATATCACAGCAATGATTACAGCAGTGATGATCTCCCACAATTCCACATTCTGCAGCGGGACGATGCCCTTCTGCATTATACGGAGAATGAGATAAACTGTCGCCAGCACAAATGAGCATACCCCGAAATACAGGTGTCTCTTTAGAGGCTCTTTCATTAATCCGTCAGCAATATACGCCGCCGCCATCGTGTACCCCGCTACTATGTCTCCAATGAACACCATCACACCACCTACCACGAACCATATTACCGATTCAAACCACGTCGCGTGATAACCGGAGGAACGGTTAACCATCCTGCAGAAATGAAGAAGAAGAAGCAGAAAGAAAACATTCGGCACTCCGAAAGTTATCATCGCTGCAATGGTAAAAGGTATATGCACAA
>JAEYVS010000216.1 GCA_023429265.1 Bacteroidota bacterium
ATATTTATCCAAAGGGACTAATTCTTAATTGTCATTGCGAGGAGTTCCGATGTATCGGAACGACGCGGCAATCCCCGTACTGAATATAATTACTTTATAAACTTGACGAACTTTATAAACTTGATAAACTAACTCACACTCCGAATGAGCTTCCGCAGCCGCAGGTCTTCTTTGCATTTGGATTATTAAATACAAATCCTCTGCCCATCAGACCGTCACTAAAATCAACTTCCGTGCCCGTCAGGTATAAAAAACTCTTCATATCCACGAATAGCTTCACTCCGTCAAATTCCTTTATGTGATCGCCTGCTCTGCTCTCAGCATCGAAGCCAAGTGTGTAGCTCAGCCCGGAACATCCGCCGCCTTTCACACCCACTCTCAATCCGTAATCGTCAGGGATATTATTTTCTTTTTTGATCTTTCTCACCTCTTCTATCGCCTTAGGTGTAATATTCACATCTTCTGTTACACCGGGTACGAATTCTTGTGTTTCTACGTTTGCCATTTTAATTATTTATTTACTTTGCTTCTAAAACCTATCTATGCTGCTGATACTTCCCGCAGTTTATTTATTGTCTTTACTACGCTGTCTATCGCGTAATCAATCTCTTCATCGGTATTAAATCTTCCCAGCCCGAATCTTATCGAAGATAAAGCGGTCGCTTCATCCAGTCCCAGTGCCATCAATACGTGCGAAGGCTTCTTCTTTGCCGAAGTGCACGCGCTCCCGGATGATACTGCCAGCTCCTTGAGGTCGCTCATTAAACTTCCAACATTAAGACCCGTTATGCTTACATTCACGTTATTCGGTAGTCTCTTTGTAGGATGCCCGTTCAATATGCAGCCTTCTATGTTCTCCAGGAATGAGCTTATCATCTTATCTCTCCAGGCAGTCATTTTTGGAAGCTCCTCATCCATCAGCTCATCACACAGTTCACACGCCTTACCAATACCAACAATTCCGGGTACGTTCAGGGTTCCGCTTCTCATTCCTTTTTCGTGTCCGCCGCCACTCATCTGCTCTGCTATTTCGATATTTGGATTATCACTGTCAATGTATAAAACTCCAATTCCCTTTGGACCGTATATCTTATGCCCGCTGAATGAAACCATATCCAGTCCCATTTCCTTCACGTTCACCGGTATCTTCCCCACTCCCTGCGTTCCATCCGTAAAAAATACAACTTCCTTATCTCTGCATATTTCGTTTATTTCCTTCATTGGCTGAATAGTCCCGATCTCGTTATTTCCCATCATTATCGTTACCAGTGATGTCTTGTCTTTAATAGAATCTCTTAATTGGTCTAGATCTATCAAACCGTATTTATCAACGTCAAGAAAAGTTACTTCACATCCGTGTCTTTCCATATAACGGCAGGAATCAAGAACGGCATTATGTTCGGTGGGAGCGGTAATAACGTGATTGCATTTAGATATCTTAGCTTCACACGCCCCTTTAATTGCAAGATTGATTGACTCGGTCGAGCCGCACGTGAAAACTATCTCCTTCGGTTTCGCGCCGATCAGCCTCGCAACTCTTTTGCGGGCTTCGCTCACAGCGCTTTCACCTTCGAGCCCTATCGCGTGAGTAATGCTTGCAGCATTCCCGAATTTCTCCGTGAAGTAAGGAAGCATTTCTTCCAGGACTCTCGGGTCCACAGGGGTTGTCGCATTATTATCCAGGTATATGGGAAACTTCATAAGGCAGAAATTAATTTAAACAAAGTCTGATATTGTCTTGGTCTCAAAAATGTTTTCCAGCTCCTTCTGCATCTTATTCACCGGAGACTTTATGGTACAGTCCCGGAACATCGAGCAATCATCTTCACTTTGTCCGTGCACACATTCTGTGATACTAAAATCCCCATCCATATATTTTATCAGGTCGGTCAGCTTTATGTCATCCGGACTTTTGTGAAGCTGGTAGCCTCCTTTTACACCTTTAATAGACTCTAATATCCGCTCTTTTTTTAATTTTTGCAATATCTTTGCAAGTAACTCGTGAGGAATATTATACTTAGTAGAAATCTCCTTAGCGGTAACAGTGCTCTCCTTGGAAATGGCAATAAACCTTAAAGCCATTAAAGCATACTCTACTTTCTTTGATAATCTCAGCATTTAACAATCTCTTAATATGGACTAAGATAGTCGGATATGGGGATAAATAAAAGGCAATTCCATATTAGAATTAATGAATCCGGTATTAATTATTCTTACATTTTGTAATATTTCTCGTTCCCAAATTCCGACTTGGGAAGGCGGTATTCTGACTTGATAAGTAACCATAAAGTTACGTATTTTTATAGTAAAAAGAAAAATGAAGATCAAACTTGCAAGTGTGCTGGTCGATGACCAGGAAAAAGCCTTAAAATTTTACACCGAAAAGCTCGGTTTTATAAAAAAATTAGACATTCCGATGGGTGAATCCCGCTGGCTTACTTTAGTTTCCCCGAATGAACCCGAAGGCACCGAGATTTCCCTCGAGCCCGATTCAAATCCCCTTTTAGCAGGAAAAGCTATCGAATTTAAACAAAAATTAAAGGAAAGTAAAATTCCCTGGACAGCGTATGAAACCCCGGATATAGAAAAAGATCACGAGAGGATGAAAAATTCTGGGGTAGAATTTATTTCCCCGCCAACAGAAGCCGGGCCAATAAAACTCGCAATTTTAGACGATACCTGTGGAAATTTAATAATGATATACCAGACATTATAATTTCCCTATAAATGCGAAAGGAGAGAATCTTTCGATTTTCTCCTTTTTTTGTGCATTTTCACAGTTTTTGCGG
>JAEYVS010000006.1 GCA_023429265.1 Bacteroidota bacterium
GTTAATTTAGTAAATCTTTATTCAAAATTAAATGTCAAAACATACCTAATTTTACAGACAAAATACTCATTCCCAAGCCACGACCTGGGAATACAGTTAATACCTACATCCCGCTCTGCTCATTTACAACTTCACCCACAGGCTCATCCGCATATTCACCCTCAGCATACTCATTAATATCGATACAGCTGCAAACAAGGTTCCTGTCCCCATACGCGCTGTCTATTCTTCTTACACTTGGCCAGAATTTATTCAGCCTGGTAAAATCTGTCGGATATGCAGCTTTTTGTCTGCTATAAGGATGATTCCATTCATCCGCCGTCACTGAAAATGCCGTATGAGGAGCATTTTTTAATACATTATCTTCTTTATCCGCGCTTCCGTTTTCTATCTCCCTGATCTCTTCCCTGATGGAAATTAAAGCATCGATGAATTTATCGATTTCACCCTTTGACTCACTTTCCGTAGGCTCTACCATCAATGTACCGGGTACCGGGAATGATACTGTCGGAGCATGAAATCCGTAATCCATCAATCTCTTCGCAATATCTTCCACTTCCACCTTAGCCGATGCCTTAAATTCCCTCGTGTCGAATATCAGCTCATGAGCCACCCTGTCATTTTTACCGGAATACAATGCTTTGTAATAATCCTTTAGCCTTGCCTTAATATAATTTGCATTTAATATCGCTACCTTGGTTGCATTTGTTAATCCCTCTGCTCCCATCAATAAAATATATGCGTATGAAATTATCAAAATACTTGCGCTTCCCCACGGTGCAGCCGAAACCGGACCGATTGACTGCTCAGTACCAATGTTTGCAAATGGATGTCCCGGAAGAAATGGGACAAGATGTTCCGCTACGCCGATAGGCCCTACTCCCGGACCGCCTCCTCCGTGAGGAATACAGAATGTCTTATGCAAATTCAAATGGCATACATCCGCGCCTATCATAGCAGGACTTGTCAGTCCTACCTGCGCGTTCATATTCGCCCCGTCCATATATACCTGTCCGCCATTGTCATGAATGATTTGACACATATCCCTTATACCCTCTTCAAATACTCCGTGCGTCGAAGGATATGTCACCATAAGCGCGGCTAAAGTATCTTTGTACTGCTCGGCTTTCGCTGTCAGATCATCCGTATCTATGTTACCGTTCTCATCACACTTCACTACCACTACTTTCATTCCCGCCATTACTGCGCTTGCAGGATTGGTACCGTGAGCAGATGACGGTATCAAACATATATTCCTGCCCGACTCGCCTTTACTGTCGAGATACGCTCTTATTACCAGCATGCCCGCGAATTCTCCCTGAGCGCCTGAATTCGGCTGTACGCTCACACCCGCAAATCCCGTTATGGTACAAAGGTCTTTCTCAAGCTTGGAAATCATTTCCCTGTATCCGACCGATTGGTCTTCAGGAATAAAAGGGTGCATCTCAGAGAATTCCCGGAATGTCACGCCTGCCATCTCTGCTCCTGCGTTGAGCTTCATTGTACACGAGCCCAGAGGTATCATCGAATGAGTCAATGAAAGATCTTTATTCTCAAGCGACTTAAGATATCTCAGCATCTCATGCTCCGAATGATGAGTATTGAATATCGGGTGTTCGAGATACTTACTGTCACGGATTAATGAGGTTGGGATAGCGAGCGAACTGTCACCCATGTCATCCATTTTCACACCGCCGTCACCTGCAGCTTCAGCAAATATTCCAATGATCTCCTTCACTTCATTTATATCCGTAACCTCATTTACAGCTATACCAATACTATTATCCCAATATCTGAAATTATATTCCTTTTCTTCGGCAAGCTTTCTGATCTGTTTTATCTTTTCCTTATCATCGACATCAACCCTCAATGTATCGAAATAAAATTCATTCACCTGGTTATACCCGAGCTTTTGTAAATTCCTGTCCAGCAGCATTGCGAATTTATGTACCCGCAGCGCGATCTCCTTAAGTCCCGATGCGCCGTGATACACCGCGTACATTCCTGCCATCACAGCAAGAAGCACCTGCGCAGTACAAATATTACTTGTAGCCTTCTCCCTCTTAATATGCTGTTCTCTTGTCTGTAATGCCATCCTGAATCCCGGGTTTCCGTCCGCATCGACTGAAACACCAATGATCCTTCCCGGTATCATCCTCTTAAATTCATCCTTCGTAGCGAAGTAAGCCGCGTGAGGTCCGCCGAATCCCATTGGTACACCGAGCCTTTGACTCGAGCCTACCACCACATCCGCTCCGAATTCTCCCGGAGGTTTCAATAGCGTCAGCGCCATCAGGTCAGCCGCGCAGCAAATATAAACACCATTTTCTTTAGCGTTAGCAAACAGCTCTGCATAATCATTCACGGAACCGTCACCGGCCGGATACTGCACCAGCATCCCGAATACATCATCTGTAAATTCAAACTCACTGTATGGCATTACCTTCACTTCAATGCCAAGATACTTAGCTCTCGTTTTTACAACCTCAATAGTCTGCGGAAAACACTCGCTATCAACTAAAAATACATTACCGTTCTTTTTATCTCTTCTGTTCAGCTCTTTGAATAAATGCATCGCCTCAGCCGCAGCTGTCCCTTCATCGAGCAGTGACGCATTTGCGATAGCCATACCTGTAAGGTCCATCACCATCGTCTGGTAATTAACCAGCGCCTCTAATCTCCCCTGCGCTATCTCTGCCTGGTAAGGTGTGTATGCTGTGTACCAGCCCGGATTCTCGAATATGTTTCGCTTGATCACTTCCGGTGTTACTGTCGGATAATAACCCAGTCCTATGTATGATTTATAAACTTTATTCTTTGCCGCCAGCTTTTTCAGATTCTCGATGAATCTGTATTCACTCACCGGCTCCTCCAGCTCCATCTTTTTCGTAAGCCTGATACCGCCGGGTATGGTTTCCTCGACCAGCTTATCTAATGATTCGGCATTTACAATATCCAGCATTTCACGGATCTCGCTTTGGTCCGGTCCTATGTGCCTGTACTCGAACTTCTCTTTTCTTAAATTATTGTTGGATTGCATTGATTTCTGTAGGTATTCTAAATTTTATATCCTGCAATATAAAACTATTAAAATCGAAACTAAATTCTAAAATCCGCCCCGAAAAGACATAATTTGCCACTGAGACACAGAAGGCACAGAGGTGAAAATTAACGTTTAGATTACCCTTTGGGGAGAGGGATGGCACTTTGAGATAACGGGATATTGGGGTTTTTACTGCTCCCTCCCATGCCCAGGCTTGTGAGGATTTAAATTGTTATATCCCATAATCCTGATTAAATTGCTAAAACAAATCGCATACCTTTGCAATTTTTATTAGATCTCGACATAAAATTATTCCATTTCATCAATGGCACCCTGTCAAATCCCCTTTTTGACAGTATAATGCCATTCATAACTAATAATAACAACTGGTATGTATTTTATGGTTTAACCGCTTTGTACCTTATTGCATATGGAGGAATCCGGGGTAGAGCTGCTGTAATTTCGGTAGTTACACTCTTACTATGTACGGTAAACTCTTATTCGGTTGTCAAAGAACTCATTGCCCGTCCGCGTCCGTGTGAGCTGCCCGGTGTAAACCTTTTGATAAATTGCCCGCCGGACTTCTCGATGCCGTCCGGGCATGCTGTAGATACGTTCGCGGCAGCTGTACTTCTGAGTTATTTTTATCCCCGGCTGAAATACTTCTTTTTTGTAATGGCTTTTTTTGTTGCCCTTTCCCGGATCTATTGCGGGGTACACTATCCATCTGACAGCCTGGTAGGGTGTCTTTATGGAATACTATTTGGGACAGGAATGGTCTTTATTTTAAAAGCCTTAAACAAAAAGTTGAACTTTATGACGCGTTAAAATTAAGTCAGTTTTGATTTTACAGATGTTTAGAAGAAATCCCGTTTTGGTCCGAAAATTGGGATTGTAAAAACAAGTATTTCTGAATCGATACGTTTCCGGGATGTTTTTTTATCTGTATTGTAAATACCGAATTTAGGGAATAAAGATTTAGTTAAAAGTTTAAATAATTGTGGTAACTTTATCTCGTATGGTTTTTATATGCCAAAGAACAGTGAGGCTAAACGCGGCAGAAGATACGCTTAACTCATATATAATATAGTAATATTTACGGTTAATGTCAAGGTGAAAATTAGTTTAAAGTTAAAGGTCTAATGTTAAAAGTTAGAATGCCCCCATTTGTACAAAGGGGAGATAGTCACACTTGCTTGAGCTATGCGAAAGCTTAGTGTGACTTGGGGGTTTAGAATCTACTTACTAATACTATGCACATACACTCCCGACACTCTGGTGTCGGGATCTTCGCTTCGCTGCGACCCGCTACTTTAGAATGACCATTCGTTTTGTTTCAATAAAATTTCTTGTTTCAATCCTGTAAAAATAAACTCCGCTCGAAAGTCCATCACCGCTGAACTCATACTCATACGTCCCCGCACGTATCTCATCATTCACCAGCGTCTGCACTTCCCTTCCAAGCTGATCGAACACCCGCAGGCGTACATTACCGGTTTTGGGAATCGCGAATTTTATCGTAGTTATTGGGTTAAAAGGGTTGGGAAAATTTTGATATAGAGAATAGTTAGAAACTATATCTTGATTGTTATTATTAATACTAACGATACCAACAGCATTATAAATAGCAACTCCTATTGACGAAATCCAAAGGTTTCCATATTTATCACATTTTAAATCTCTTACGTCATTGCTTGGAAGAGGTGAATTTGTTGTATTAAACGTTGTCCAACTTGTATTTTTAAATAGTGTTAAACCTCTGTTTTCTACTCCAATCCATATCTTATCGCTTTGTTCAGCAT
>JAEYVS010000087.1 GCA_023429265.1 Bacteroidota bacterium
GCGCCGGTACGTACCTGTGCATTTCACCGTATATCTGAACACTCTTTACTACATCTTTCTTATATGCCTTCAGACCACAGTTAAAATCGTGAAGACTGATGCCCGACACCTTTGATGTCACGAAATTAAAAAATTTCGATGTATATTTTTTAATGAAGGGATCATAGCGTACTTTCTTCCATCCCGATACGAGGTCATATCCTTCATTGAGCTTTTTGATTAGCTCCGGAATTTCATCAGGATCATCCTGTAGATCAGCGTCCATTGTTATGACTATGTCGCCTTTTGCCTCTTTAAATCCGGCTGCCAATGCGGCTGATTTTCCGTAATTGCGTCTGAACTTGATACAATGGAACCTGCTGTTCTTTGAATTGATCTCCTGGATCTTTTTATATGAGCTGTCAGTACTGCCGTCGTCTATGAATATTACCTCATAATTGCAGTTCATACCATCCAGTACCTGGTAAAGCTTATATGAAAGCTCTTTAAGTGATTCCTCTTCATTGTAGAGTGGAATTACAACAGAAACCGATTTATTGGAAGGTACTAACCTGGGAGTTTTATTCTGGGGTCTGGAATGAGTTTTTACCTGTGATTTTTCACCCGGTGATGAACTCTTTTCTTCGGGATTTGCTTCATCATCCCGCTTTTTATTTACATTATAATGACCTGACCGTCTTTTTCGGAATGTGGGGCGGCGTCTCTGAGTACCCCTTTTTTGGGTGGGTTTTGAGTCACCGGAAGAATTTTTCTTCTTATCGTCGTCTGCTAAGTTATTGTTTTTATCGGGCATAAAGAAAGCGTATCTCGCCAAATTAAATTAAATACAATTAAACTAAACTAACTCTATTTTTACTGAAATTCAATGAATTAGGCTGTGTTTTGGGATGAAGTACAAAATCCTGTCAGATTTAATTTTGCAGGCGAAGTCACGTGACTTCGCCGAAGACTGCTTTTCCCGGATGATGATTATGTTACGCCACCACTGAATTGCCACGACTTTCAAGTCGTGGGGAAAATATGATCTCAAAAACCGGGCTTTAGCCCTGACTTAAAATCCCTATAAGGGTATTTAAAATGAATATCAAAATTCCCTGCCCCCTCTCCTTACCAAGGAGAGGGGAAGAGCGTAGCGAAGGGAGAGGTGACTCCCTGACAATTTAATCACCTGCACTGAATCACACGATTGCCACCACTGAATTGCCACGACTTTCAAGTCGTGGGAAAATAATCTAATCCCAAAACCGGGCTTTAGCCCCTAACCTAAATTCCCTGGGCTTTTAAACAACTTCGTTCCCAAATTCCGATTTGGGAACGCTCTTTAAATATTTATAATCAACCATATCTCCAAATAAGATTCTTAATTCGCGATAATTTGCGGAGGTTAGTAACTTAGGAAATTTACCCCTTGACATTTACCGTAAATATTACTATCTTTATGTTGATTATGACGTAATATTGTATTGCGTCTCTTACATTTTTAATTAACCTTCAAATTTAAAATTAAACTACCATAAGAACACACAAACTTTACAAAACTGTATTTTTAAATCTGCTTGTTTCCTTCAGGAAGATCGTAGAAAAAAACTCAACGAAACCACTTGTTAGGAAATTGCTGAAAAAACAATCCTGATTTTCGGACCGTTTACAAAATTTTTTTAAATATCTGATTTATTAATTCTCGAATAAAATTAATGCAAATAGCTAACTTCTATAATTACAACATCAATTTATAAAGACAACTTCTTTGACTTAAGATCAAAAATAAACCACTGTAAAATACATTAACAACAAAAACTATTAACTTTATATTTACTTAATACAAAACATCTATAATTCAAAAGGCTTTAACTTTTTACTTTAAACTACTGAATGACCACTAAACTAGAAGACCTGATCCATAAACGAATCTCCCGTCGAAGCGCCTTAAAAGGTCTGGCGTATTTCACAGCCGGGGCTATACTCCCCGGTGCTTTTTTCAAAAAAGGCTTTGCGAGAACCGAAGAAGCCGCAGCCGCAGGAAAAACTTCATCCGGAGTTTTCTTCGAGCCTATACCTCCTTCTTCAGCGGACGAGTTTATTCTCGCGGAAGGTTTCGATTACAAAATAATCCGTCAATGGGGCGACAATATCTCGGATTCAGATATTTTCGGATATAATAATGACTACGTCGATTACATTCCTATCGACTTTTTACAGGGCGGAAATAATTCCGAAGACGGCATCCTCTTCGTAAATAATGAATATACACATCCTGTCTTTGTGAGCGGATATGACCACGATGATTACAAAGCAAAAAAACCGAAGACCATAGAACAAATAGTAGCGGAAAAAAAGAGTGTGGGCGTTTCCATCTTCCGTGTAAAAAAAGGAGCAGATGGCTGGGAATTTGTAAATGACGGATTTTACAATAACAGGATAGATGCCACAGTCCCCGTCATCCTTTCAGGAAAAGCAGCAGGCACTCCTGAAATGCATAACTCCTTTGAAGCAATCGGTACACTCGCGAATTGCAGCGGAGGAAGAACACCCTGGGGCACCTTCCTGAGCGGTGAGGAGAATTTCCAGGACTGTATGCCGGGCGGATGGTACAGATGGGATGGACACAATGGACATAATGAAGAGCTCATCCCTGAACATTATGGCTGGGTACTCGAGGTGGATCCCTTCGATAAAAGCAAACCCGGTAAGAAACGAACTTCACTCGGCAGATTCCGTCACGAAAACGTTGCGATAGGTATAGCGAAAGACGGCAGAGTAGCAGCCTATATGGGGGACGACAAATCAAACGAATGCGTTTACAAATTCATCTCCGCAAGCAAATATGATCCCGGTAACCGTGAATCAAATATGGACATTCTCGATGACGGTGACCTCTACGTTGCAGATTTCGAGAATAACAAATGGCAGCTTCTGGATTTCAGTAAGCGCGAAGAATTGAAAAGGGATTTTAAGTCACAGGCAGACGTTCTAATAAATTGTGATAAATCAAGCAAGCTCGTTGGAGGCACGGAATGCAACCGTCCCGAAGACATTGAGATCCATCCCATCGATGGTTCGGTCTACATTGCCTTCACGAATAACTCTAAGAAAAAAGATTACCACGGCAGTATAGTCAGAATAATAGAATCAAACGATGATCACGCGAGCGAAACTTTTTCCTGGGAGGTCTTCGCTACCGGAAGTGTAGAAAGCGGTTTCTCCTGTCCGGATAATCTATGCTTCGATAGCAAAGGCAATCTCTGGGTTTTATCGGATATGTCAGGAAGCAAAATGAATAAAGGAGACTACGAGCCTTTCAAGAATAACTCCTTGTTTTTTATACCTACAGCCGGAGAAAACAAAGGTAAGGCGTTCAGGTTTGCGTCAGCACCGACAGATGCAGAGTTATGCGGCGGAAATTTCACACCGGACGAAAAGACAATGTTCGTATCCGTACAGCACCCTGGTGAGCAGACAGATTACATCGATACACCAACGAGCCGCTGGCCAAACGGAGGTATAGATATTCCGAGACCGGCTGTGCTGGCGATAACGGGATTTAAGTAATTCCGCTGGTGCTAGTTCTTTGAAATATATAACTTTACGGAAATATTCCTAAATCCATATAAGAAATCGCTACCTTATTGATCGCGCTGATGAATGCCGCGGTACGAAGGTCATCTACATTATACTTTTCCTTAACATCGAGAATCTGGTGATAAGCAGTGACCATAATTTCCTCAAGCCCTGAATCGACCAGCTCAGCTTCACCTGCGCTTTTTATGACATTCCTCATTTTATCAGCGCTTATGTCGCTGTGGGTAGTTTCCTCGATCAGGTTTGCCATCCGGGCGTTCGCGTATTCAGCATACCGTTTTCCTATTCTTCCAAAAGCTACGTGTGAAATGTTTTTCAGCCACTCAAAATACGATACGGTGACACCGCCTGCATTCAAATAAAGATCCGGGATAATGAATACACCTTTGGATAATAATATAGCTTCTCCTTCAGGAGTAACGGGTCCGTTTGCCCCTTCTGCAATTATCTTAGCTTTAATCTTATTTGCATTACCAAAGTGGATCTGGTTTTCCAGAGCGGCAGGTACAAGTATGTCACATTCCAGTTCCAGTACATCCGAGGTATGATCAAAATTCTTTGCATTTTTGAAATTAAGGATAGACTTTGTTTCAAATCTATGTTTAAACACTTCATCCACATCGAGCCCATTAGGGTCATATATTCCACCTTCATATTCAGCTATACCCACTATAACTGCTCCATCCTCCTGCAAAAATTTTCCGGAGTAGTAGCCTACATTTCCAAGCCCCTGTAGAATTACTCTTTTACCCTCAATCCCGGTTGTAAGCCCGAGTTTTTTCATTGTATCAGTATCGGCTACTGCTTCTCTTATTCCAAAATATACTCCTCGCCCTGTAGCCTCTGTTCTGCCTCGTATACCATGCTGCGATAATGGTTTTCCGGTTACACACGCAAGAGAATCCAGCTGCCCGTGACTGAACGCCATATATGTATCTGCGATCCATGCCATCTCACGCGCACCGGTTCCATAATCAGGCGCAGGAACATCTATCCCGGGTCCGATAAAGTTTTTATGCAGAAGCTCTACCGTGTAACGGCGTGTAATTTTCTCGAGCTGTTCAACTGTATAGGCCGTAGGGTCTATCTTAATACCGCCTTTAGCACCTCCAAATGGAACATCCACGAGAGCGCATTTATAAGTCATTAGTGCGGCAAGCGCTTTAACTTCATCTTCATTCACGAGCATGCTGTAACGTATACCGCCTTTTACAGGAAGTTTGTGATGAGAGTGCTCGACACGCCAGGCTTTGATGACTTCATACTTCCCGTCAGGCTTTTTTAGAGGAAACTGGAACGAATAAACGCTATTACAGAGATTTATCTGCTCAAGTAACCCCGGAGGATGATCGGTATAACTTGCGGCTTTTTTAAAATAATTATTTACATTGTCAAAAAAATGCGGCTGCTTGGAAGGTAATTCCATAGATTGAGGTTTTTGTTAGTAATTTATGGAAAAATAAGGTTTTTTAGGGAAGAAATAAAGTAAGCAATAAGTAAGTTGTTGGAAAGTTTCTACTGACTGTTGATAACATCATACATTTTGAGGAGTCCGGCTTCATCGAATTTTTTACCGATGACCTGGATACTGAATGGCAGATTATTCCCATCTTCTCCAAGAGGTATGGATATAGCAGGGATTGATGCAAGATTGACCGATGCTGTGTAAATGTCATTCAGATACATAGACAGCGGATCATCCACCTTTTCACCCATTTTAAATGCAGTTGTCGGGGTTGTCGGGGAGATTATGTAATCAACTTCTTCAAAAGCTTTCTCAAAATCTTCGGTAATAAGCCTTCTTACTTTCTGAGCTTTTCGGTAATAAGCGTCATAGTATCCTGCGGACAGAACATATGTACCGAGCATAATACGCCGCTTTACCTCATCACCAAGGCCTTCTGAGCGTGTATTCACATACATATCCTCTACATTCGATGATTCAGGGGAGCGGTACCCATAGCGAACCCCGTCATACCTGGCAAGATTGCTGGATGCCTCCGCGGAGGTAAGAATGTAATAAGTTTGAATAACGTATTTAGAATGAGGGAGTGATATTTCCTTTACTTCGAAACCTTTTTGTTTAAGGTCATCCATTTTTTTATCGATGGCTTCCTTGATCTGAGGGTCAAGCCCTTCTTCGAAATATTCTTTCGCAATACCTATTTTAAGCGGAGTACTGACTTCTTTACCTGTATCCGATGTATATTGTTGAACTGCTTCTTTTGATGAAGTAGAATCCCTGTCGTCTTCGCCGGCAATAACTTCCAGAACGGCGGCAATATCGTAATTGTTATTTGCGAAAATCCCAATAGAGTCAAATGAAGAAGCAAATGCCGTTAAGCCAAAGCGGGATATCCTTCCATAAGTTACTTTCAGCCCTGTTATTCCGCAGAATGACGCAGGCTGACGGATGGAGCCTCCTGTTTCAGAACCCAGCGATACGAGACACATACCGGCTGCAACGGATACAGCGCTTCCCCCGGATGAACCTCCCGGCACACGTGTTTTATCGATAGGGTTTTTTACGGGGCCAAAGTATGAATTTTCATTTGATGAACCCATCGCGAATTCATCGCAATTAACTTTTCCTATAATTATCGCATCTTCTTTTTTCAGGCGTTCAATGACGGTCGCGTCGTAAAGTGCCGTGAAGTTTTCAAGCATCTTAGATGCACAGGTGTGGCGTTTATCCTTTATGGAGATAACGTCTTTAATTGAAATTACAAGACCTGCAAGCTTACCCGCATTTCCGGATTTGATCTTTTCATCTATCTCTTGTGCCTGTGACTTTGCTTCATCACCAAATACTGAAATGAATACATTAAGGTCTTCCTGATCAGTGACCTTTTGAAGGTAATGATCGACGAGTTGAACACAGGAAAGTTCTCCTGTTTTTAGCTGAGCCTGTATTTTTTTGAGATTTGAGGGAATTGTCATTATAAAACCAGGCCATCCCGCATAAAGCAGAATGGCATTATTTGGAATATTTAATGCGAATTATTTTGGAGTAGTGGGATTCTGTTCCGTTTGCTGTTCAACTTTCTTATCAGAATTCTTGATGTCCTGTTCAATTTCGTTAGTGGCTTTTTTGAACTCTTTTACACCTTTACCAAGCCCCTGCATCAATTCAGGAATCTTTTTTGCTCCGAAAAGCACAAGAATTACTATTGCTATAAGAATTATTTCAGGTGTTCCTAGTCCGAACATTTTTATTCTCCTTAAAAAGAAATTTAAAATTACATTACGGATTCCGCGATACTCTGGAGAAGTCTCCTGCCATCCGTATTACCCAGTATTGCGTCCGATGCTCTTTCAGGGTGCGGCATCATCCCCATAACGTTTTTGGACTTATTCTGTATCCCTGCAATATCTGCGAGAGATCCGTTTGGGTTATCATTATATGTAAACAAAACCTGGTCATTGGCGTTCATCTCGTCGAGTGTCTCCCTGCTGCAGAGAAAATTACCCTCTCCGTGCGCAATCGGGATATTTATCTCTTCCCCGGGATTGTAGTACTTCGTGAATATACTATGATTATTGACTACGTTCAAGGATACGGTGGAGCATATAAACTGCAGGTTAGCATTCCGAATAAGCACACCCGGCAGCAGCCCTGCTTCACACAAGATTTGAAATCCATTACATATTCCAACTACAATCCCTCCGTTATTAGCAAACCGCACTACTTCCTTCATTATATTAGAAAAGCGGGCTATGGAACCGCCCCTGAGGTAATCCCCATAAGAGAAACCCCCGGGTAAAATTACAATATTGCGGTCACCTATTCCACTGTCTTTATGCCAGAGGAACTTGGTATCAGCTTTTAAAATGTCATTAAACACATAGTACGCGTCATGATCACAATTGGAACCGGGAAAAACCACTACTCCAACTTTAGCATTCATTTAGTTATGTTCTCCGTTTTCGATATTTCAAATTCATAATCTTCCATAACCGGGTTTGCAAGAAGCTTTTGACAGGCTTCATCGGTAATCCTTTTTGCCTCTTCTTCGTCTTTTGCGTCAATCTTTAATTCGATGCTCTTTCCCATCCGTGTATCGACTATTGAGTCAAATCCCAGTGATTTTAGTGAATGCTCTATGGCTTTACCCTGCGGATCCAGTATGGACTTCCTTAAAGATATGGTTACTTTAGCTTTATACATTAAATTTATTGAATAAATTTTAGTTTCCTTATACTAAAATAAGAGGTTTGGATATAAATAGTAAGGGGAAAAGGTGATAGTCAAACCAGGAAACAAATACTTTGCAACAAAAAAAGGCGATATCCTTGATACCGCCTTCATATAATGCAATTAATGTGATCTTTATTTTATGCCTTCTTCGACTTTTTCCTGTAGATTTTCCAGGTCGGTCTGGTCTATGAGATTCCGTGTGACCCTTTTTCCTGATTCAAATGAACTATCCGTTTCGTCTTTGGATTCCACCTTTTTCTTAGCATCTTTTTTATCCTTACTTGGCATAGTTCCGGTTCTCATCTTATCATCACCAATTTTTCCATCGGGCTTATATATTCCGGGGCTTGGGGATGCTTCTTTTTCCTCTGTTATTGTAGTTGTAGGTTGAGAAATTTTCACTTCAGGAAGCTCCTTTGACCTCATCCCTGTATATTCTTCTTCGACATTAGTAAGCGTACCTCTATCTGTATCACGAACATCAAGTTCAGTCCGGCTATCGGTAAATCCAAAGCTTTCAGTGATCTCTTTACCGGGAACCTCTGTTTTCAGAGTTTCACCCATCGGAGTACGGAGCTTATTTTCCGTTTCACCGGTGTTTGTTTCATCTTCAGTTTGAGTAATGCTTTGCTGTTGATTATCTCCTGATGCTGTATCGTTATTCTGATTTATTACATAGGTCCAGATGAATACAAGAAATACCACGGCTGTCACGCCCATAGCAGGCACAAGCCACGTATTATTACCGGATCCGAAGAGTTTCGCAAAAAAGCCTCCTTCGAGTTTTTCCTTGTGTTCTTTATGAATCTGAGTACTTGGCTGTGCTTCAGCAAGGTTGATCCTGCGCTGGAGCTTCATTACGAAATCGTCACTTGCCTGGACTGCAGGCAGATTACGCAGCTTCTCTCTTATGTCTAAATGTTGTTCCTTCTCGTTCACGTCCTTAATCCGTAATTAAATTGTTTCGATAAACTCTGTGTTTGATTTATCCTCTACTTTATTCACCGGGTTTATAAATATCACTTAACAGCTCTTTTAAACGTTCCCTGCCCCGGTTTATCCGAGACTTAACAGTTCCCAGGGGCAATCCTGTTATTTTGGCAATTTCTTCATATTCGAGGTCCTGAATGTCTCTCAATACAATGACCTCCTTAAACTTATCTCCAAGAGAATTAATGGCTTTCTGAATGTAATAATTCTCTATGCTTGCATTCGCGCTATCATCCGGGGATATCACATCAGCCGGAAGATCAAAGTCCTTTTCGTTATCCGGGTCGAAATCGCTTATGGAAATCGCGCTCTTGCGGCTTTTTTTTCTCAAGTTGGTTTTAGCGATATTTATTGCAATAGTATAAAACCAGGTAGAGAATTTAGCGATCTCTTTGTATAAATGTTTAGAACGGTACAGCTTTAAAAAAGTATCCTGAGCCAGGTCTTCAGCTTCATCCCTGCTTCCCGTATACCGAAATAAAAAGTTAACTAATTTATCTTTATAACGGAATACAATTTCATTAAAGGCAAGAACATCTTCCTTCTGAAACTCGAATATTAATTCTTCGTCTGTTAACGCTTTATAATCTATTTCAGCCGGTTGCACCTTCTCAAGTATTTTTTTAACGATTTATCCACAATTTTGTTCCATAAAACCCTATAAATTAACCAAATTGGTGATTAATTGGGTAAAAACAGTTTTTTTGTCCTTACCGCTAGATTTAAGAGCTTTTTCGGATTCACCAATATAGCCAAATGCCTGCTTTATTTTAAGTTCATTAATTTCACCTCTATATTTTTTATAGACAGGAAACATTTTATCGAAATCATTCCATATTTTAAGCTTCATTTTCAGGTCCCATCCACTAAAATTACCAATTTTGGAATCAAACATCTTGCTTAATGCTGTAAATGCAGAATTTAGTAGGATAAGCAGAAATATCTCCACATCACGCTTTAATATGAGACTATTATATATTTTCAAAGCTGAGCCGGCATCGCGCTGCAGAACGGCATAAATAAAATCGTTCTCATTAAAATCCCGTGAAAACCCGATACACATATTCACATCATCCTTGGTTATTTCTTTGGATTCAAGGGCGTAAGTTTTAAGCTTTTCTATCTCCTGGCTTATGTCATCTACGGACATATTCAGCAGCTGAATAAGGTGCATAATTGTATCGTCATCGATCTTATAATCGCCGAACTTATGTTTAACCCACTTAAGAAACTCTGCTTCATTGAGATCTCCGAGCGCTATGATCTCCAGATGCGGGTCCTTGATCTTATCATATAAGGTGCTTTTGGCATCGGGGCTATTATCTATGATGATAAAAATCACATCCGGATTCGGAGATTTAAAATAAGCGGTCATCGCTTTAGCTTCGTCTTCGTTGAAACCCCTATATCCCGGCTTTCGAACCACCCTCAGGAGCACGATCTTTTTGTCGGAAAACATTCCCGTATTTGCGCACTCATTTATTACCGATCCTATGTCGGATTCATCGGTGAAAAATGATATAAGATGCTGTTTGGGGTCGTAGCCGTCACCTATGAATTTTTTTCCCAGCGTACGTATTAATTCATCTAACAGGATCTTATCCTTAATGAATAACAGCATATTTGGGGAAAATGAGCCTTTTCGCACCTCACCGAGGAATGAAGTATATGAGCGTTCGTAATTATCTTTTCTTTTTGCCATACGGATAAATTAATAATAATATGGGAGATTAAAAATAATAATATAAAAAATGGCAGTATGGCATTGAAGTTCTCAATTTTTATTCTGACATTTTAATTAATTAAATTTTTTAGTTATGCCACAGTACATAATAGAAAGAGATGTGCCGGGCGCTTCAAATTTATCAGGTCTTGAGCTGAGAGAGATATCCGTAAAATCCTGTGTGGTTATCCGTGAGTTAGGCGAGGGAATAAAGTGGATACACAGCTATGTAGCAGGAAATAAAATTTACTGTGTGTATGAAGCCGAAAGTGAGGAAATCATACGAAAGTCTTCAGAAATGGCGGGACTCCCCGTAACAACGATCACCCTCATCAATAACATCATTAGTCCTGCAACCGCCGAGTGACTCAGCTCTCTATATAAGCTGCAAACTTTTCTACTCCTTATATTCAAAGATATGCTGCTGACCTTCATCGAGAATAACGATCCTTTCGCTGTAGGGTTTCGTTGACTGCATCCCGGTAGCGGTATTGTGAGTGTACTTCCCTATTAATTCCTCCAATACAACAAGAGGAATATCAGGATCATTACGGTATGTTATTGCTCCATAATGAACCGGGATCATATGGTCTGCCTTGAGATCATCGAACATAAGTAAAGCTCCGTAAGACGCAACGTGATTGCCATAACCCTCCGTGCCGCAGTCCCCGCATGGACCTATCGGAATTAGTGCGAGGTCGATATCGAACTTATCACCTATTACTTTATACGCATTATCATCATACCCCGTATCACCGGCATAAAAAACCGTTAGCCCATTATATTCAAAAATGTAACCGGTACAGCCCGGAACATACCAGCTATAGCTGTCCAGTCCGTATCTACCACCCTGGTGCTGCGCAAATACAGCTGTCACTTTGATGCCGTTTACTATTTTGGTTTCACCAATGTATCCGCGCTTTTTTGAGTTACCTGTATTAAGGCGCACCATATCCATATCATAGTTGGGAAGATAATATTCAGATCCTATGGGAAAAACCAGAGCCGCTTCAGGGAAACGGTCGTCAAGGTCACGGATGCTTGTAATGCTCATATGGTCCATATGCGCGTGTGAAACCAGCACTGCATCGAGCCTTGGGATGCTTTCGATATCGAGGCCTGCTTCATATTTTCTTAACATCAACCCGCCTATTACATCTTCAAATACCGGGTCCACCAGCACAACTTTATCATCCATCTGCAGCAATACCGTAGAATGTCCTACCCATAATGCCGAAAGGCGGACATCATCTTTAATGGGATCTTTTATCTTATTTTTAATTTCAAGAGGCTTACCAAATATTGCTTTAGTGGTATTATTCATAATTCCACGCGCGAACCAGCATCCCGGAAGGAAAATTGTTAAGATAAGTACTGCAATAAAGCTTTTATTAATTTTCATTTCCTCTAAAAGTATTTTATGTACAGACCGATGTTGTAATTAGTTTTTGAATCAAAGTTGTAATTAAACTGCACACCCATTAGCCCATAAAAAAAATATAAACCTGTTTCGATTCCAAAGTATGTATCCTTATCGCTTGATGGATCTTCCCGATAATTAAATTTTCCGCCAATGGACATGGACAGATTTTCGCCTTCGTATATTAAGGGCAGCATTACTCTGCTCCCTGTGCTAATACCGAATCTATCCAATCCCGAATACTGGAATCCTCCGGTCGTCCATTCCGGCTGAACAAATAATTCTACCGAACCGGTGAACCTTCGAACTGGATTTATCATAAAGAACTGAACAGGCGATACATACTTGTTTGCATTGAATGAAATATTGATAGGGGTTATGTGCCATCTGAGCCCGAATTGAACCCGGGAATTCTGTTCATTTTGATCCTGAAATAAGGTTGGTGATGGGATTAACTGTAACAAAGCCCACGAGACATACTTTTTGGTTTCATCGGTGCTGTCCTGTGCATAGGAAGTATTTAATAATAAAGAAGTTAGAAGTACCAAAAAAAGAATTTTGCGCATATTTATCTTTGGTTATTCATTTATAGTATAAAAAAAATAACCTAATAAAAGTTCTGATGAAATAAAAAAGGCTGTACACAACAAATGTACAGCCTTTGCATTAAGGAAGGATAAAGAAATTACTTAATTAATATCATTTTTTTAGTATCCACGAAATCTCCTGCCGTAAGCTTATAAAAATATACTCCGCTTGAAAGTTTACTTCCGTCAAACAGATATTCATAAGACCCTGCGTTTAACTCTTTATTAATTAACGAGGCTACTTCCCTTCCGGCAAGGTCATATACTTTCAAATTTACATTCAGATTTTTGGGAATGCTGAATTTAATTGCAGTGGAAGGATTAAATGGATTCGGATAGTTCTGCTGTAATTCAAATTTATTAGGAATTGAATTATTCTGAGGATCTTCGACACCAACAAGAACTTCCCCGTTTAATTGAATACCCCAGGCATATACCATACCCGTATCGCCTGATGCATCATCATTTACTTTTAATCGCCAGATTCCCTGTGGATTGTCCCCTCCAAAAATCGAATTGAAGTTTTGCTCGGGTTTTATCCTCGGCATAAAGGATGTATACCTGCCATTCACAAAACTGCTGTCCGCCTGGTCATCAAATATTCCAATAATGTCGCCTGCCTGTTGGGATGTAGTAAACCTGTCAAAGCAGATCCTTGCGGAGTCCCCGTTTGGAGCAAAAACCGTAGCCTCTATATCACCATCATAAGAATGGTTGATTGCAAGGAATATATTCACGTCTGAGATAGTTGTATTTGAGTTTACATATATGCTGTCAAATATGCTCCCCGAGGTCCCTGTTTCAGGCAGCCTCTTATTCACGGTTTTCATCCTGTATCCTTTTGGGAAATTACCTGCGTCGTATCTTAGTAGTGGTGAAACAGGCGTATAATTAGTTGAATTCGGATTTGAAAATTTCACATCTTTTCTTAATATGACGTTGGGTCCAGTTTCCGCGCTGGGAGATAACCCACCATCAAAATTATATACCACTTCTACGCCTGCCAGATCATTAGACCTGTCGATTGATGTATACATAAAATCGCGGATCTGTTGAGCTGTTTTCTCGATCTTTGATATTCTAATTTCATCAATGTAACCGTTAAAACTTTCCCCCGTTGGATGACCACCTATAAAGAGTGAATCTGTATTATTTACAGCAAGTCCTAATGTAGATGTAATTTGTTGTACTCCATTTATGTATAACCTCGATACACCGGTAGAGCTTTGTGAAAATGCAATGTGAGTCCACGTTCTTAATGGCAATGGAACACTTGTACCAAGTCCACTTGAATTAACCGCGGCAACAATACCCCCTCCTGATGAAACAAACATCCTATATCCGCTTGAAAGAGATGTGCCTTTAGAAAAGATTCGTTGAGTAACCCCGCTATGATTTTTTATGTAGATCCAGGCTTCCATCGTAAACTGCCCATCTACCTCAATATTTGAATGTGTAGGAGTCGCCGCGTAATCACCATCCCCGTCAAATACAAGAGACTGGTTTGGAGATATTGTGGTATATAGCTGATCTGTTAAGCTAACCTCTGTTATATTACTGCTGAAAATGGGGTTATTATTATTGGTCCAGTCAATCAGATTATATGGATTTCCAAGGGAAAAACTATTATTAAATGTCAGTGATAACATCAATGACGAATATACTGGAGATGATTCCGCATTTAAAATGTTCATAAAGGTTCTGTAATTAGTTCTGATCTCGGTGGCCGAAAGGGATCTATTCCAAACCCTGATATCATCCATCATTCCCCAATATGTAAAAGTAGATTGCTTCCCGATAAATAAAGAATCGGTATTTGCCGGAGGAGGAGATGCGGAAACATTTGAAGTATCGTGAACACCATTTATGTATATTGTGAATTGATTTGTGCCCGCATTATATGTAGCAGCAACGTGAGACCATTCATTAAGAGGAAGCGCAGAACCGACCGGAGATGTTAAGCGTGAAATATTATTGGTAACTACTGTCGGGCGTCTGCTGGAAAGTTTCAATCCATAAGAGCAAGCTGATCCTTTTGACATTATGACCATGTTTGAAGAATTGAATGTCGGATGCACCCACGCCTCCAGTGTGAAACTTCCTGTAATGTTTATGAAAGACGTAGGCCTTACCCTTAAATAGCTGTTGGTATTGCCGGCGAAGTTCACCGCGTGATTCCAAAACATCTGCGCATCAGCTGCCGTAGAGAAAAGAAATACCAGTAACAACAAAAATAATTTCGTTCGTAAATTTTTCATTTTTATGGTGTTTGAGATTTTATTTTAAAAAATGTTTATACGAAAATATG
>JAEYVS010000032.1 GCA_023429265.1 Bacteroidota bacterium
CCCATAATCGCGACAGTAAGCTCTCTGCCGTTGATATACTGCTCCACCATCGCTTTATCTGAATATTTAAATGCCGTCTGTAATGCGTCCGGAAGCTGTACATCTTCCACATCCGGCTGAACTATCGTTAGTCCCACCGTCGATCCCTCATCATTTGGCTTCACTACGCAGGGAAACCCGATTTCATCTGTGATTCTCTTATCTACAGATTCATCTATGCGGTTTCGATCGATAATTGTCCATTTTGGTGTCGGTATCCCATAATAGCTGAATAAAACCTTGGAATAGTTTTTATCCAGGGCAATTCCCGATGCCAGTACTCCGGAACCTGTATATTTTACCCCTCGCATTTCCAGCAGGGTCTGGATTCTTCCGTCCTCGCCAAGCTTTCCGTGAAGTCCCAGAAATACTACATCCACGTTATCAAAGAGCTTTGAATTTATGCAGGTAATTATGTTCCTGTCCGCGTTTTTCTTTAGTTCGCTTAGTGCTTCAGAAGTCGGGTAATCACGCTTTACGGTATTTTTGAAGATATCTTCTTCGGAGACATCCTTGTCTCCATATACAGGGTCTACCACCTTTACGGTATGACCTGCATTTCTTAAGCCTTCTGCGATACTTTTCCCTGATGTGAGAGAAACCTCCCTTTCTGCGGATAGCCCTCCCGTCAATAGTACAATGTTCAAATCAATAAAATTTTACAAATATATGCATTATTTTTATTCAATTAAATATGAAACCCAATGCTAAGTATATTTAATTTTAAATACTTATATGTAAGCCCCGGACATTTATGCCCAAATATTACCTTTAAAATACTTCTACTTATAAGTATCTTCTATTTGCATAATGATTATGGATACAATCAAAGAAAATATTAAAGCCGACCTGCATATGCATACCAGCTTCTCTGACGGGAAGTTATCGCCTAAGGAGTTGATAAATTTAGCTTTAAAAAACGGACTTTCCATAATAAGCATTACAGATCACGATAATATTAATGGTATCACCGAAGCCATCGAGTACGGTGAAAGAGTTGGCGTAAAAGTCATCCCCGGTATCGAACTCAGCTCGACATTACAGGATAGGGAAGTGCATATCCTCGGTTACTTCATCGATCACGAGAATAAAGAGCTGCTAAAATTCCTTACCGCTCTCAGGTACACCCGCATTAACCGCCTCGCGAAAATGATTATTAAGCTGAACGAGCTAGGCAGCCGCATCACAATGGATGACATCACGGAAGACCTTTCCGAGGACATTTCTATCGGACGTCCCCACATTGCAAAAGCTTTAGTTCTGGAAAAATTTGTTAAGACCAGGGCCGAAGCTTTTATGAAGTATATCGGCGATGGAAAACCCGCGTTCGTTCAAAAGCCTGCTCCCCACGCTAAGGAAGTAATTAAGCTCATCAATAAAATTGGCGGGCTTTCCTTCATCGCGCATCCCGGTAGGATAGTAAGAGGGGAGATGCTGGACGAGCTCCTTAGCTACGGGCTTGACGGTATCGAAGTAATTCATCCGTCTCATTCACGTGACGACATCGAATATTTTTCGAATATTGCGTCTCAGAATTTCCTCCTCGTCAGCGGAGGTTCGGATTTTCACGGCATTTATGATAAGGAGTATGGAGCTATGAAAAACTACATCATACCATCCCACTTTATTCTCAATATGAGGAGAAGACTCTTTTGAGAAAACTTGCAATTGTTGTAAGCAAATTCAATGAACCTATTACCGAAAAGCTTCTGAATGGTGCTTTACAGGCGCTAAACGAAAATGGTATCGATTCTTCAAACGTGGATGTTTATAAAGTCCCCGGCGCTTACGAGATTCCGGTCACTCTAAAAAAATTAACAGGCTCTGCCGCTAACTACGATGGGCTCATCGCTCTCGGATGCCTCATAAAAGGAGAGACAGCTCATTTTGAATACATCTGTGGTCCTGTCTCTAATATGATTACGGAGATTTCCTGCGATTGGGGAAAGCCAATAGGATTTGGAGTGCTGACCTGCTACACCGCTGAGCAGGCTTACGAAAGAAGTCTTGATAATCCCATTACCGCCGAAAGGAATAAAGGTTATGAATGTGCCGCCACTGTCCTGGAGATGATAGATATTCTCGAAAAAATTAAATAATTATTTACACTCTATCTTTGCCCTTCGACTCTCTGAATGATTTCCAGAAGCTTGTCATGAACTAACCCGTTTGTAGCAATAATTTCTTTGTTATAAATGGACATATCCTTATTTGAAAAATCCGTCACGCTTGCTCCCGCTTCTTTTGCGATAATGTATCCCGCTGCTACGTCCCAGGGATTCAGATTGTATTCCCAGAAGCCCTCAAATCTACCGCACGCCACCCAGCAGATGTCCAGCGCAGCTGAACCAAGCCTGCGCAAAGGAATGTTCATTTTTACGATTTCACCAAATACTCCGAGAGTATGAGTGTTTTTTGTGTTATCATATGGAAAGCCCGTAACTAATAACGACAGATCGAAATTATCTCTTTTTGAAACAGAAATTTTCTTATCGTTTAAATACGATCCCTGTCCTTTCTCCGCGAAAAACATTTCATCCATTATGGGATTATAAACCGCTCCCATAATGATCTCACCGTTCTTCTCGATCCCTATGGACACGCAGCATAAGGGGATAGAATGCGCGAAGTTTATTGTGCCGTCTATGGGGTCTATCACCCATTTCACACTCGCTGCTTCATCGATGGCTCCGATTTCCTCCGATAATATCCCGTGGTCCGGAAACTCAGCCTTAATTATTTCAATTATCTTTGATTCCGCTTTTGTGTCGATTTCCGTAACAATGTTCGAAACTATGTCTTCTTTGCTCTCGAAGTTAAACTCTCCGCTGAAATTTTCCTTAATGATCTTTCCGGCTTCAGTCGCGGCTTTCAATAATGTATTCTTCAATATTTCTTTGTTTAATTTAATTCAAAACTGAGTCCGTCATATCCAAGCTCGATGTTCGGGGGCAGAGATTCATTCACTTCGTCGTGAAATACCTCGTGCGTCATATGAGTAAAGTATGTCTTCTTTGCGCCGTACTTCTCCGCCAGCCTGGTTGCCTCCTCTGTTGTAAAATGCGTCGGATGAGGCCTTTCTCTGAGCGCGTTGAGGATTAATACATCCAGTCCGAAAAGCTTTTGCTCTTCTTCCTCCGGTATGAAACTTGCGTCAGTAATGTAAGCGAAATTCTTTATCCTGTATCCCAATACCGGGAGATTGCCGTGAATTACCTCTATGGGAATGACTTCAGTATCATTAATCATAAAGGGCTTATTCTCTATCTTATGCATATGGACGAGAGGCACTGCCTGGTGCTTTATCAATCTCTCGTCAAAAACATACCTGAAGGTAATGGAAAGCTCGTCTATTGTCCTGCTATTCCCATATAGGTCGATGAATTTATCCTTCTGCTGGTTTATCTGTCTCAGGTCATCCATCCCTGCGATGTGGTCCATATGATGATGCGTGAATAACACCGCGTCAACATCGTCTTTATGATTCATCAGCATCTGCTGCCGGAAGTCTGCCGAGGTATCGATTAGAATATTCTGACCGTCCACTTCTATCAGTGCGGAAGTCCTTAATCTTTTGTCTTTTGGGTTAGTCGAGTGACACGTGCGGCAGGTGCACCCGATGACCGGTATTCCCTGTGATGTGCCTGTACCGAGAATTGTAACTTTCATATTCTATTTACCGTCACTTACCATCTCATTTTCGATGATCTCGCGGAGATTCGGTTTAACGAATACTTTATCAATTCCTATCATAGCGAGATTTCTTGCGAGGTAAGTTATCATTTTATCCTGCTCCAGGTCTTTATTCAATAAAAACATTCTATCGGTTCTAAGTAAACAAAAACCGCCTTTGAAACGACCTTTTTCTATCCTCACCTCGAAGTCCAGTTTGGAAAATACTTCTATTAGATCTTTTATGATGGTTTCTTTTTGCGGGTCGTTTTCTTTCTTCGGGGCTTTTTTTATTATCTGCTTAGCCATTAGTTGTTTTCGTTTATTGTTAGGTCATCTTCTTCGTGATATGTATATACATAGGAGTGTTCTATCGTTTTTCTTTTTTCTTCTTCAAGCTGCTCGTGTGATTTTTTCAATGGCTGTGCAACTGCGATGCCTATGATGGTATAATAGCTCAGTATTGCTACCCAGGGCGCGCCTTTCAGAAAGCCGATACGCTCACCGAATAGTTTTAGGAGCTCATCGTGATTTGGCGGATTCGAATGGAAAAGGAGCACGAATTTCAAATCGAGGTACGATGTGTAAAACTCCACCGGCGCAAATACAAAAAACAATATGCAGCACATCAGGTACCAGGGATTCTGCTTTACGTTGATCTTTGACTTTATAACGAACATCAAAGCGCTGATGAAGGTGATGAAATAAGCGATCATTATCAGGATGGAGGCATTGGAGACCATCTTGAAAATTACATTTTCTTCGTCCGGAGGAATGCTCACCCTGAAATTGAATTCATCGAAGATGAGGAGTTCATTACCAATGAGAAACCTTACATTTACCGCTCCCAGCCAGAAGATGGTACCAATAATCAGAAAAACCAGCCAGAATTTAGCGTTTTTATTCAGCATTATTCATTTGTATCTGTAAAATTATTTATTTATCACGCTAAAATCAATTTAGTAAGAAGGCTTAGTTAATTAGATTAGCAATCCTTTCAATATATACTGCAATAAAGGCATTTTTCGCAATTTGGAATTAAATGTAGTGAAATTCACCTTGACACTAACCGTAAATATTACTATATTTGTATTGACTTGAACGTAATATACTTCCGTTCTTTGACGTATGATAAATTACCCTGCGGTCCCCCTCCGAGTACGGCGGTTAAATCTTTCTCACTGCTATCAATAATTCTTAAAGAAATTCGTAAAATTCGCGATAATTAGTGCTAATTAGTGGCTAAGTCATTTTTTAAATATGAAATCAGCAACCACAAAAAAAATCAAAAACAAACCAGTGTTAACAAACGCTTGTAAAAACAAACCAAATTCCCGGACCGAACTCAAAAATTTTTTAAACAACTATAAAAACAATCAAACCATTTTCAAAAACTAAATCTACCAAATATGAAAAACCAACAATTTAAAAAAAGTAATCCTTATGCTAAAATTTATCTTCCTGAAAAATCAACTTTGAAATTTTGACTATCATTATCTATTGATTATTGATTATTGACAATTGTCAATTGATTCATCCCCGTATTAATACATTTTCATAGTTCATAATTTTGGCTAAGTTACTTTTTATCTGCATATTTATCTATAAGTTAGGGTTTTATAATGAGTGAAGAAAAAATACGTGAAGTTTTATCGAGATTCAGAGATCCCATAATTAAGAAGGACTTTTTATCTTTAAGTTTTGTAAAAAGCATTTCCGTGAACGGGAAAAATCTTTCCTTGACCCTGGGCACATCCGATACCGATAATCCCGGATTGAGCGAACTCAAACAGGATATCGCCGATACGCTGGCAGCGGAATTCCCGGCAATTGATAATGTCGAAATTGAATTCCTTACAGCAATCACAGAACATAACAACAAGAAAAAATCCCTCCTGATGCCGGGTGTGAAAAACACCATAGCGGTAGCCTCAGGTAAAGGCGGAGTAGGGAAGTCCACAGCAACCGTGAACCTTGCAGCAGCCCTCACATCCCTCGGTATGAAAGTCGGTATAATTGACGCTGATATCTACGGACCGTCAATTCCCATTATGATGAATTTAAAGGGGAAACCTTCCGTAACCCAGCAGGATGGAAAGAACAAGCTTGTTCCGATGGAAAATTACGGCATTGAAGTAATGTCGATAGGTTTTCTGATGGAAGAGGGGACAGCAGTGGTATGGCGAGGACCGATGGCATCGAGCGCGTTAAAGCAATTCATCGGTGACGTGGTCTGGGGAAAGCTTGATTTCCTGTTATTCGATATGCCTCCCGGTACAGGTGACATACAGCTGACACTCAGCCAGACATTGCCATTAACAGGTGCGGTTATAGTGACCACCCCGCAGGAGATATCTCTAGCAGATGCAAGAAAAGGTCACATTATGTTTAATAAGGTAAACGTTCCCACGCTGGGCATCATCGAAAATATGAGCTATTACCTGAAAGAGGACGGTGCAAAAGATCACATCTTCGGAGAAGGCGGCGGAAAGAAAATGAGTGACCAGTATAATGTCGCTTTATTAGGTGAGATTCCCATTAATACCAAAATCAGGGAATACGGCGATAACGGGAAGCCGATAGTCATTGCAGATCCTGGCTCTGCTGAAGCAGAGGCATTTATTTCAATAGCAAAAAAACTAGTTAAAGAAGTTAATATATTAAACAGCAATGAAAGCGCTGTTCCTTCATTGGAAATAGAAATTTAAATGGAGAACTACAATGAAGTATTTACAGAAGCATTTAGAGAAGAGTTTGATTTTAGTTTTAATGGTTTTAACAGGATTTCTAACATCGTGCGATAATACCACGGGTTCGGATTCTCCTACAGACGCAGTAAATGATTTTGTCAAGGCGGTTAAGGAAAAAAATTCTTCTGCTGCGTGGGATATCCTTTCAAAAGAATCTCACTCGATGTATGATAAGATAGCAGCGAATACGAACAGGACGGGCAAGCAGTATTTTGAAGTCAGTATTGAAGACCCTAATTCACTCGGAATTCTCGGTGAGGATTTTGAAATACTGGAAGAAAAGATCGATGGTGAAAAGGCAACATTAATTATTAAAAATGCAGCAGGTCAGACAAATGAGCTTTATGCAATAAATGAAAGCGGTGGATGGAAATTTGATTACTCACGTTCCATACAGGAAAGCATGAAAGAGAAAACACCTTAATGGAGCAGGATTTTACTTTAGAGGATGTAGAAAAAGTGCTGGAACGGGTTCGCCCCTATCTACAGATAGATAATGGCGATGTAGAAGCAGTACGTATTAGAGAAGATAATACAGTTGAGGTTCGTCTTCTGGGCTCCTGCGCAGGCTGCGCGATGAGCCAAATGACCTTACGAGCCGGTATTGAAAGAGCATTAATGAGAGCATTTCCTCAGATCAGGAGAGTCGAAGCCATCCTGAGCGTCAGCTTTGTAAGTTTTCAACTTTGCCTAAGTCTTTAAAAAAGCAATCCCCGGTATCATACCCTGAAATCTGTTTTCCTTTACCAGTCATATCCAGGTACAAATCGAATATACCTGAAAACTTTACTTCGTATCCCTGCCGAAAAATATCAGAAGAAATTACGTGCATACAATTAAAAGCATACACGGTATCCGCATCTGAGCTTTCATTCTGAAGCCCTGTCATCATCATATTTCCATCAAACGTGAGTCCGCGTCTCGTATTCCTTTTCTGGACAGCTAATACGGCATCGGAAGTTGTTTCTAGCGTATAATCGATGAGCTCTTTTATATTAAAATCCGTTTCCACATCCACGTTAATGACAGCAAAATAATCTTCGTTTTCCAGAAAATCTTTTGCATTAAGGATGCCTCCACCTGTGCCGAGTATTTCTTCCTCGATAGAGAGATTGATTTTTATTCCAAAGTCATTTTCTTTAAAGAAGGAAACCATTTTTTCGGGGAAATGGTGGACATTAACGACTATTTCGGAAATTCCTGCAGATTTAAGCCGGTGGATCTGACGGGAGATCATAGGGAGGTTTTTATAGGGTACCAGGGCTTTTGGCAGGGTATCAGTGAGCGGTTTAAGCCTTGTCCCAAATCCTGCCGCAAGAATCATTGCTTTCATTCACTAAAATAACTATTGCAGAATGAAAATATAACAGAAATCAATATGCCTCTTCTATGGTAACATCACCGCTGGTGGTACTGCAATGGATCATATTTCCTCCACCGTAGAATTCCTCATTGCGATTATTATTATTGTTATAATTTCCCGAGACATCTGAATAACTGTAAGACTTATTCGAAAGTACGGTCGCGCCAACATTATTCCCAAGCTGTACCTCAATGTCACCGCTGGTTGTATTAAGTGTAGCTCCGGGATTTTCATTACTGAATACAAGGACAATATCACCGCTGACCGTGCTCAGATTTACGGATTCTGTAGCATCTTTGATTGTGATATCACCACTTGCTGAAGTAACGGTTACTCTTCCAGTTACATTAGAGTTAAAGATGTCTCCGCTTGCAGTTGTTATTACTATATCGCCTATGATACCGTTACCGGAGACATTACCGCTTGAATTAGATATTGTAACATTCCCGTTGAGGTTGTTCAGCATTATGTCTCCGCTGGAAGATTGAATATGGATATTTCCTGTAAGATTCTTTATTTTTTGATCGCTCGATGAAGTGTTTATAGTCACATTATAGCTGGAGGGTAAAATTATTTCGTATCTAAGCCTGATGTCGTGTCCCCGGGCAGATGAATATCGTGAGGATTCGCTGATTGTGATCCCGCCGTTTCCATCAACAACTTTTATTTCCATTCTTTCTTTGGCATTCGCATTAGCGTAAACTTTTACGTTAACTTCATTTTTATCCCAGGTTGAAATATCCAGGTCACCTGAAATTCCAGTATAATGCAAAGTTAAACCGGAGTATGTTTCAAATGTCCTGTCCATTTCGAGCACGGGTTCATCCCCGGCAAGTATGGAAAAGAATGGTATTAAAAGTATCACGATGGTGAGAATCGTAAAATTTTTCATACAGAATAAGATTAAATTGAAATTTCGGAGGAAATAAATTTTTAAAACAGTTTCTATTCTGTCTAATAAGCCGGATTTTGTATCCCTTGACGGAATGACGATCATTTATCTTACTTTTGCATTACTGCAAAAGCTCTTGCGACCTACCCCGGGAGTTATAAAGTGAGCAATACTTAAACTCCCTATATTTGGTCTTGCTCCGGGTGAGGTTTGCCAATCTTACGGATTGCTCCGCAAATGGTAGGCTCTTACCCTGCCGTTTCACCTTTTATCCTGTGTTCTGGGATAGTCTTCTTCTCTGTGACACTTTCTGCATTACAGGTTTGGACCTGCAATACCCGGGATATTATCCCGGCACTCTTGCTCTTATGGAGTCCGGACTTTCCTCACTTCCCATTCGGGAACGCGCGATCGTCTTGACAGAATAGAAACTGTTTTAAAAGAACTAACTTATCACGAGCTTACTGAATTTGTTTTACCGGCTTTTTTACTACTGCATCGATAGCCTCATTAGCCAGTTTATCTGCTATTTTATTCTTTTCTCTTCTTACGTGGAAAATTTCAAATCGTTTCCCTAAAAGCTTAATTTCCCTCATAAATTTTCCGGCTAATTCCTTTAAGCTCTCATTTCTTATGATGTATCTGCCGGTCAATTGGTTTACCAGGAGCTCGCTATCTGAATAAAACTCGATTTTATCGTAACCGGTTTCCAATTCTTTTAAAAGATCCAGACTTTTCAGTAACGCGCTGTATTCCGCATAATTATTGGTGGCTTTCCCTAAAAATTCCTTATGAGATGAGATAAGATCTTCATTCTCGTCAAAGATTGCAATCCCTATGGCTGCGTTTCCGGGATTGCCCCTGGAAGCGCCATCCGTGAATACTTTAAGAATGCGTTCATTCACTCAGTACCGGGTTCAGAATTTAATAAGGTTTCGTCGATCAATATGCGGCCGCAGGACTGACACGTAAATATTCTTTGCGCGGACCTGATTTCGATGACTCTTTGAGGAGGTATTGAATTAAAACATCCGCTGCAGTTTTCTTTTCTAACCACTGCTATGGCTTCACCTTTGTAAGATTTGTTTATCCTGTTATACTGATTCTTTTTGTCTTCGTCGAGCTGCTTTATGAGTTTTTCTCTCTTTTGATTAAGCTCTTTTTCTTCGTCTTCATACTGCTGGTTAAGCTCATCAAGCTTGGATCTGTTTTCTTCGAGCTCATTAGACTCTTCTTCCAGACGTTTTTTATAGTCATCTACTTTTGTAGATAGTGCTTCGATCTCGGATAAGATCTCTTTTATTCGTTTTTCATTCTTTTCTACGATGACAAAGTTAGTATCTATTGCTTTTACAATATCGTCATACTCTTTATTAGATTTGACACTGTATTTTTGCTCATCGTACTTATTAATGATCGCTTCGGAGGCTTCATTCTCTTTGGTAAGAGTCTGCTCCTCTGTGTCTAACTTATCGATAATCTTTTCATTTTCACTGATGAAAGCTTCGTAACTTTTTATGTTCGCTTCCTGTGTTTTGATGGTGTGAGGAAGGTCACCTTTTTCTTCTTCGATTTCGGTGAGCTCAGAATCCACCTTTGCCAATTCATAAAATACAAGAAGTTTGTCCTGTATCTGCTGTATCGGCTGGATTGTTTCCTGCATGGAGTACTCAACAACTCTTGTTTCTACATCTCCCGCAGTTGGATCATTAAATCTTTCTTCGTTTCTATCTTCGTTTTGATTCTCTTGCATGATTATAATATTATTAGATTTATTTTATTTTTTCTGTATGATAAAATCACATTTACATCGTTCTCTTTGCATATATCAACAAAGTTTTCATCAAAATCATTTTCAATTACAGCAAGTTTTTTAAAGCCGGTATTTCCCTTAAATTCTGAGACATCGATATTCTTGTTTATCTTTGAAAACATGTCCGCGGAAGATATTTTACTTTTTAGAGTTATTGCAGAACCGTTCGTTTTGTTATCCCTGAATTTAAAGTCATAGACTTCGTAAACAATTTCTTCGTAAGGATGATTTTCCATTACCGCATCGAGCACCTTATTAATGTCTTTTGCGTCACATTCCATCTCAAGCTTTACTTCTTTCTCAAATGAAAGCTTTTTAGCTTTTCCTTTATATGGTTTCGCATTTGCTCCCGGCATGTAAGTTCCCGTGCCTTCAGTTCTGAAAGAACACATTGAATACTTCCCGATGTTTCCTGCTCGTGCGTTTGACATAGCAGAGGTCAGTTTCTCAACGTGGCTTTCCGGAGTGAAAACAATAACTTTTTTCTTACTGAAAAAATGAAAATCCAGCGGCTCAATACTTGCTATCCCGGTTTTCTTAAAGAACTTTTCAATTATCTTTTTTTCGGATATTACAATCTTTTCTTTCATCTGATTTTATTCATCATTTATTCTAATAATACAGACATCAGTATGGTGAAAAAAAAAGTGTATCTTATAGATACACTTTTGCGGTACTTTGTTATATTAAAATTTTATCAGCTTCGGAAATTGTTTAACCGGGTTGCCCATCGTAAGTAAAAAATACTAACCGCATATTGATAAATCAAGGCATTAGCTCATAATTTTAGCTTGTTTAGCACTTTTTGCATAGGCTTAATATACTGCATTATGTAAAAATGAATGGATTTTACCCCATTATTTAGAAGATCTTCACATTGTTTTAAAGCCCACTCCGCGCCAATATCGGCAACCTGGTCATCACGCGCTTCTTCAATCTCATTAGCAAATTCCTCAGGGATATCCACAAAGAAGTTTTTAGGGATATTACTAAGATGTTTTTTGTTAGATAGTACCTTCAATCCGGGAATTATCGGAACGGTTATTCCGGCATTTCTGCAGTCTTCTACGAATTTATAGTAAGCCTCATTTTTGAAAAACATCTGGGTTACGATATAGTCCGCCCCTGCCTCTACTTTTTTCTTTAGATATTTAATGTCTGACTTGAGATTTGGGGATTCAAAATGTTTTTCGGGATATCCACCTACACCAATGCAAAAATCCGAGGGAGTAGCATCAAGGAGCTCATCATCGAGGTATTTTCCCTTATTCATTTTTACTATCTGTCTTACCAGGTCATCGGCATAACAGTTTATGGTTTTATCTTTTGGAATGGGTTTGGTATTCCCTTTATCATCACCACGTACAGCAAGTACATTCTCTATGCCAAGGTAATTTAATTCAATTAGCGCATCCTCCGTTTCTTCACGTGTAAATCCCGTACAGAGAAGGTGGGGGACTGTGTCAATGTTGTACTTATTTTTTATGGCAACACTAATACCTATTGTTCCTGGTTTTTTCCGTTTGGTCTTTTTCCTTATCCCGTCTTTCGTCTCCTCGTACTGTACTTCCGCTGCGTGAGAGGTTACATCGATGAAGGGGGGATTATATTTCATTAATTCATCGATTATTCCGAAGAGCAGACGGATATCACCGCCGCGCGAGAGAGGGACTATTTCAAAACTAATGAGAGGGCTTTTAGCCCTCTCGAGATGTTCAATGACTTTCAAATTAACACGAATTTTACTTGATAAAGTGAGGATGAACATTGATACCGCCGGTTGCAAGAATCTTATTTTCTCCGGAATAAATATCGATAATACCAATACTAAAGCTATTATCATCTCCTTCATCATAAATTATCTTTTCATCATCGACCCATTCAAATGTACCGATACTTCCGCTGGTAATAGGGACTTTGGTTTTACTTGATCCATCATCTTTCATTACGTGAAGGTTAACTTTCGTTCCTTCGATGACAACAAAAGCAATTGTATTTCCATCGGGTGAAAACTTTGGCTGGTTGCAGCTTGGCATCCCTTTGGTTAATTCTCTTTCAACACCGTTTTCGTAGATATAAATTGTACCCTTCAAAGCCTGGTCAAAGCCTGCATAAACGATTTTGCTGCCGTCGTCTGTCATATCAGGTTCGAGGTTTGAATCTTCATTATCACTTATCTGTTTAAGATAATTATCTGTAGAGTCATCCAGGTCTGCAAGATATACCTGTTTAGTACCTCCTAAAAATCCTGAGAATAGAACCAGATTACCCTGCGGTGATACTTCCTGCTGGTTGCAATACCCGTCCATTGCAAGAAGGTCTGCGTCCGGAGCGTTTGGTGCCATTACGTAGATTGAGCTTATGTACTGATGATCGGAGTTAAAAATTATTTCCGTATTATCCTTGGTGAAGCTTGGATTGCTGCCACCGAACACAAAATATGGTTCTGTATCAGTATCTATGTCATTTATGTAAAATATCCTGTGATCATCTGTCTGGAATACAAGCTGCTTTCCGTCACTGGCAAGCTCAGGTCTCAGACAGTTTGTTGGCATGTTTGTAATCTGCCTTTTGTTGCTTCCATCAGCATCCATTACAAAAACCTGCAATAAGCCGGTTGGATTTTCAGTCGAAGCGTAGGTGATCTTTTTTATATTTTGAGAGTATAGACTGGAATTAAGGAATGTCGAGACAATTATTATTAATAAAAGGCTAAAAAAAACTTTTTTCATTTTTTCTCCTAAAAACGTTAAATTTTACGTTAAAGATGTATAAAAAAAATCAATAAATAAATAGAATTTACTTTATACTTTAGACAATGCAGCTAACTCACTTATTTATATGCTTATTACCGAGGAATACCCGGTGTTTGGCAAATAACTGCAATTAATGTACTAATGGAAATCTAATCCCATAATTTACATAAAATGAACATATTATTAAAAGTAATTAAATTTCCTATTCCTGTTTTTTTTTGTAAATTAATGAGTACAATTAAAACCAAGCAGAAAAATGAAAAAGTTTCTTTTACTCCTTTTCGTATTACTCCTATCTACGTCCATTTCTTATGGCCAGTTATACCAGGGTCCCGCAACAGGCAGTGTGTCCAGCGGGGTTTCGGTAAATACCGGCCAGTTTGTGCTCGATAATACAGGCGATGACCTTCCGCTCTCGGTACGCCGTAAATTAAGAAATACCATTGGGTTTACACCTTATCCTGACTATATGAATAACGTTTCCCCAACAAGTCCGCAGGGACCGGAGAAATTAATAATGCAGGAGAGAGGCGGAAATCCACCGCTATTGCTTGAAAGCTACCAGGGATCATTAGACCCGGGGAATTTTATACCTCCGGATTTTGACGTGGCAGTAGGACCAAACCACGTTATAACAATCGATAACGGAAGATTTAGAATATGGGACAAAACAGGACGTCTGCTTAAGACAATTATCACAGACCAGTGGTTTGCGTCAACCTTCCCGGGAGCCAGTACTTTTGATCCGAAAATAAAATATGACCACTT
>JAEYVS010000064.1 GCA_023429265.1 Bacteroidota bacterium
GATCCCATCCGGCCTCACGACGCAAAGAGCTCCAATGAAAAATTGGGGCTCTACTTATTTATGGATAAAAAACATCATTTATACATATTACAAAGTGCAAGAGACGGTACGTATTATGTAGGTTCAATGTCGGACCTTGAGATTAGATTTAAGTGCATTTAGTTTTTGAAAAGTATTTGCTAAATTATGGAAAGTCGATCATTTTGATTGGCTTTTTTTATTTTTAAAATTATTAAATGAAAGAAAAATACGTTACTAAAAGATCAAAGATTGCGAGGTTTGGATTATTTGCAACACGTGATATTAAAAAAGGGGAGTTTATTGTAGAGTATAAGGGTAAAAAGCTTTTAAATGGTGATGTTGATTTTGATGACAAGCGCGCTGACCACAGATATATAATAGAACTCAATAAGAAGTGGTGTCTTGACGGTAACATTAAAGATAATCCCGCAAAGTACATAAATCATTCCTGCTTACCCAATAGTTATTATCAAACAACCGGCCGAAGGGTACTCGTCAATTCGCTAAAGAAGATCAAAGAAGGCGAGGAGATCACGGTTAATTATGGAAAAGAGTATTTCGATGGATTTTTGAAAGGTATTTGCGGTTGTCCGAAATGCAAGAAAAAGTGAAGTTAATCCGGTTATAATCAATTTCCCCATATATCCCATTTTTTTGGTTATTCTTTTGTTATTCTAATTGTATATTGCAATTATGAAAGTAAAGGAATTCTTAAGGGAAATGCCCAAATGGCTGGCATTTGTATTGGTTGTCCTCGGACTGGGGAGTGTCTTCCTTCTGGACTTTTTTACAGGTAATGAGATATCATTTTCCATTTTATATCTGATCCCCATATCATTATGTTTGTGGTATATTGGTAGGTGGGAGGCAGTGGTAGTAGCGGTAGTTAGTGCTACACTTTGGTATCTGGGTGAAAACCGCAAAGCATATTCACTTGATACCATTATTTACTGGAATACATTTGTGAGGCTTGGGTTCTTTTTTATAGTCGTGATGCTTCTGAATTATGTGAAGAAGTATAATTTATCGCTGGCAGACATTATCAAAGCAAGAACCGGTGAGCTTGAAAAGGAAATAGCGGTCAGAAAGAAAATTGAAGAAGAAGTAAAAGAAAAAAATGAACAGTTAAGTCATCTCGCGCAAAATATCCAGAAGGTAAGGGAAGAAGAAAATCTAAGGGTAGCAAGAGAGATTCACGATGAGCTCGGTCAGGTATTGACGGCATTAAAAATGGAAGTGAATCTTCTCAGCGCGAAAATACCTGATGATAAAAAATCGCGTTCACGTCTGGATTCTGTTAATGGTTTGATAGATGAAACCATTAATTCAGTTAGAAAAATCTCGACAAGGCTCCGTCCCCGTCTGCTGGATGAACTGGGACTTTTTCCGGCGATGGAGATGCAGGTAAGGGAGCTTCAGACACGGACAGGCATAAGATGCATAACCGATTTCCCGGAGTCGGAGGTGATAAAGGATAAGGAGGTTTCACTTGCGGTTTTCAGGATATTTCAGGAAACGCTTACAAATGTAGCAAGACATTCAAATGCTACCAATGTTTTAATTAAAACCTATATGCAGTCAAACGAGTTTGTTATGGAGATCAAGGATAACGGGATAGGAATAGCAGATACAGAAAATACAAATGGTTCACTGGGAATTATGGGGATGAAAGAGAGAGTTAATTTATTGAATGGTACTCTTAATATAGAAAACCTCTCTCGAGGAGGTACACTAATTAAAGTCAATATTCCATTAAATTTTAATAAAAATTAATGAAAGTTTTACTGGCAGATGATCATTGGATCGTAAGAAAAGGCTTAAAGGAAGTCCTCTCCGAGCTATCATCGATAGATGAAATAGGAGAGGCATCAAATGCAGTGGAAATTATGGAGCAGCTTTTCAAAACTGATTGGGACATTATCATTCTTGACCTGTCACTTCCGGATAAAAACGGTCTGGATATACTCATTGAAATTAAGAAAAGAAAGCCTGAACAAAAGGTTCTAATTTTGACAATGAACCAGGAAGATGAAATAGCGTTGCGAGCTCTAAAAACGGGTGCCTCCGGTTATTTAACAAAGGAGAGTGTTCCTGAGGAATTAATTAATGCCATTAATAAGATATTGTCAGGTGGGAGGTATGTTTCACATAGGATTGCAGAAACAATAGCCCTCTCAATGGAAAAATACCAGGGTAAAGCGCCCCATGAAACATTGTCAGATAGAGAATTCCAGGTTCTATGTCTTATTGCGTCAGGAAATTCACTTAAGGAGATAAGCCATGATTTATGTCTTAGTGTTAAAACCATTAGTACTTATAGGACCAGAATCCTGGAAAAATTGAAGTTAGGTTCAAATGTAGATATTACACATTATGCGATTAAGCATAGAATAATTATCCCGCCTAAAGTTTAATAAACAAAAGCTAAACAAGGATTATCCCACAATTATGTAGGATATTTCTTACGCTAAAACAAGGTTATTCCCTATTTAACGGTCAATAAGAATTACTTAACTTAAGTTTATACCTTTCGAAATTGTAAGTTCAGATGCTAATGATTTCTGGAAAAACAATTTTGGTATGGGGACCTGGGGATTAAATAAAATTTCAACCAATCATTTCATACTTCTTTAACCCCGCCATCAAGTTCATTTCATTTAATTAAAATTCGGCTTTATCAAAGGTATCCCGTTATATCCTGCGTTATTGCTTGAATTTTTTAAAAACAAACCTTTAAGGAGGATCTAAATTTATGAAACAAATCCTTTACTCAGGGATAGTTGTTCTACTTTTATTTGTAATAGTTGGGTTTACAAATGCAGGCAATTATTCTGTAATCAATAAATCAGGCGTAAACGTAACCGGCATATCGATCTCACCTGCCGGAATGAATTTCCAAAATGCAGTAACATTTTCACGTTCGATAAATACAGATCAAATAATTTCTATAGATTTTGAATCGGACAGTGAGAACTGCCTATACGACATAAAATATTCCGATTCTAACGGGAAATCTTATGTGATGTCAGGAATAGATCTATGCGAAAGCAATGAAATAATCCTGGAAAGAGTAATCACAGACGAAGCTCCGGCGATTCAGCTGAAGTAATTATTCGGATTACAACTAAAGGATCATTTTAAAAACATAAAGTTTAACTATAATGAAAAAATTTTCAACATTATTAGTTCTTATTATCCTTACAATATTTTTACAAAAGAGTGCAGAAGCTCAGCTAACAGGAACCAAAACAATACCCGGTGACTATGCCACAATTGCCGCCGCAATCACAGATCTAAACACGCAAGGGGTTGGAGCAGGCGGTGTTATTTTTAATATTGCACCGGGCACAACTGAGACTGTTCCAGCCGGTGGATTTGTTATTAATATCACATCAAATCCTCCAACTTCTGCAAACCCGGTCGTTTTTCAGAGAAACGGCGCGGGCGTCAATCCATTGATCCAAACAGATGCAGGCGGCTCTGGTGTTATTTCCGGTACTGCATTGGGCAGTAATGGTGACGCAATGATAAAACTTGTAGGAACAGATTTTATTACCTTTAATAATTTATCATTTCAAGAAAATTATACAGGGGCTGATCAGATACTAAAAACTGAATACTGTATTTATATGGTAAGAGGATCATCTATTGACGGATGTAAAAATGTTACTGTCAACGGATGTTCCTTCCAGCAGCAGCAATCAAATATTTATTCAAGCTGTATATCAGCCGCAAATAGAGATGCAGCTGGGGTAACAACCAATCCTACAGATCTGAACGGAAGACACGAAAACATTTCTATACAGGGAAGTTCATTTAATAACAGTTTTAACGGTATGTATTTCCTGGGATTTAATGACCCGGCTCCATATGAGCTTTTTGAAACAAACATTAACATAGGTACAATTACCGGAAATACATTAACTAACATTGGAACAGGCCTTACAGGTACCACTACTGCCTCTCATTATGGAATTTATACTCAGTATTGTGACAGTGTAAGGATCAATAATAATAATGTTAAGCTTAATACCGGAACTAATAACGCGACTCATTATGGAATAATTGCAACAACAGCTCTTGGTGCATTTGTTGAAATTGATGGAAATACCGTAAGCGATACTTCATTGGGTACAGGACAGCATGGAGCGATAGCAAGCGGAGTAGGCTATAATGCAGCAGGTCCAATGAATACTGTTAAAATTACTAATAATGTAGTAAGGCATTGTTTTGCTCCTAATATGGCAGCATCATCCTCGCTGTATGTGTATAGTTTTGCAGGTCCTTATAATTTAATAATGTCTAATAATCTTGTGGACAGCTGTCACGTAGGCGGAGGTACAGGAACTAATTCCGGACCTCAGTATGGTGTATATTCGTCTACATCACAAACTACTGCAGGTGCTACATATACCATAGCAAATAACACAGTAAGAAATCTGAGCAGAAGCCAGGTAACTCCTGCCGCAGGTACTACTTATGCGATATATATACTTGGTGGTGGAGCTACAACTGAGATAAACAATAATACTGTTAATAATATAACAAATGTATCAACAACCGGTCCAACTGCCGGTATTTATTTCAGTCCAACAGTAACAGAGGTAAATGTTCACGATAATACTGTAAGCAATTTAATAAAAACTGCTACCGGTACTACAGGAGCAATGTATGCTTACTATCAGAGTACCAGTACTCCCATAAGCCGAAACTATAACAATGTTGCTTTCAATATTCATAATATGGGTACCACTGCTGTGACATATGGATATTATGACTTTGCGACAGCAGGGACCGGTGTCGAGGAATTTTATGACAATCACTTTTATAATATAACAAGCAATACATCCGGTGTTCTTATCGGAGCATTTGTTAGTAACGGATTATCTACCAATCTACAGACAAAACGCGCATCAGGAAATCTAATACACGATCTGAATCAGACAGGCACTGGGCAAACTGGTGGTATAAATATGAACTACGCGCTCTATGGCAATGTATATGATAATAAAGTATTTAATATCAATACAAACAATGTGGCAAGCGCACCCGCTGTATATGGTATCTTTATGAATAATGCTGTTGTTGCATCTAATTATAATGCATACAATAATATGATCCACGAAATTCATGCTCCGCTATCAGGATCAGGGCTTGGAGTACTTGGTATGTGGATCAATGGTGGTGATACAGCTGATGTATCGTATAATTCCATTTACCTTGATAGTACGTCCACAGGAGTAAACTTTGGGGCATACGCGTTATACATAGCAGGCCCTACCACCGCCACATTGAAAAATAATATAGTTATTAATAAATCTGTTCCTGTTGGTACTGGCTCAAATCTTGGAATATTCAAAGCCGCAACAGCATTCTATGGAACAGCCTCAAATAACAATAATGTTTATGTAACTCCGGGTGCGTCAAATTTTATTTATTATGACGGTACTCTTACACACCAGACATTTGCAAATTTCCAGACAGCTGTTGCTCCGGCTGAGACAAACTCATTTACGGAGAATTCACCGTTTGTGAATGTCTCTACCCATCCGTATAACCTGGATATGTCGACCACAATTGCCACTTTATGTGAGAGTGGCGGTATCCCTGTAGCGGGCATTACAACTGACATTCACGGTACAACCAGGAATGTAACAACACCTGACGTGGGTGCAGATGAATTCGACGGTATAGGTCCTGTAACATTAGCTCCAACACTTGTATATCCTTCAAACGGTGCTGTATTGGTAGAGGTAAATCCTCTTATGAATTGGGATGCCGTGGCAAATGCCTCAACATACCATATTCAAATATCTACTGATTCAACATTCACTACATCACTTCTTGACGTGGATACAGTGACTACATCACAGCTTCAATTAGGAAATAACTTCCTGGCTGTAAATACAAAATATTACTGGAGAGTTAGCGGTGAAAATAGCATTGGTGAAGGACCATTCTCTGATATGTGGAGCTTTACAACAGGAGTGACGAATGTAGAACCTACATCCATTCCAATGGTATTTGATTTATTCCAGAACTATCCTAACCCGTTCAATCCGACAACGAAGATAAGGTTTGATATACCAAAAGCCTCATTTGTATCCTTGAAGGTGTATGACATAACCGGTAGGGAAGTTGCTACACTTGTAAATAATACACTTGAGCCTTCAAGGTATGAAGTTGAGTGGAATGGTTCACAATTTGGAAGCGGTGTATATTTCTTCAGGATCCAGGCAGGAGACTTTGTAAAGGTCCAGAAGATGATACTTACAAAATAAGATTTAATTCAGTTGTACAAGATAGCAAAGTAAATCCTCCTTTACTTGCATTATCTGAAATCCCCCATTTATACAATGGGGGATTTTTTTTACCCCGAAGAATTCCTACAAGCATTGTAAGACAAATCTTACCGATATTCAGGTTAATGCTTATTTGATTGGAAATCCAGTATTTATAAATTAGCAATATTGTTTAATTAAACAAAGTGAGGTTGCTATAGTTTTTGGGGTGGATTAAATAGAGGAGGAAGTAATCATCACTCATACATAATATTTCCCATTAATTCTTCTTAGAAGTAATCACATCGTATTTCCATCGACTAATTTACAAAAGCATCCCGTTTAAAATTTAGGGCTGTATGACGCAAAAAAAGTGTCATACGGGTTTTACTTAATCAACATTTCATTAAAATGAAAACAAAATTTTATCTCCTTAATTTTTTTGTTATTCTTTTTCTTTTTGTGAGTGTTGCTCAAGCACAGCAGATTGATAGCCGTTATGATACATTTGATGGCAATATCAATCCTGCTCCAAACACTCAGGTGAAAAATGTAAATATGTTTCCTGAATCAGATAATTCCGGCTTTAATGATCCTCAAGCCGAATCATTATCACCGGGCGAAGGATTTGAAACATTGCCTTTTCCTCCAGCAGGATGGGACACAACGATTGTAAACCCGGGAATAACACCTGTCCAGAGATGGAGCAGACAGGCTGTTCTTAATACAGGCAGCGGAGCTTTCGGATTAAGTTTTGGATCCGCAAAGTTTGATTTCTTTAATGCAACTGCCGGCTCTATCCAGCATCTTCAGAGCGCAACTTTTCCAGCGTCTGTAACAGGGGAAGTATTAAGGTTTGATTGGGCTTATGCACCATACATAAATACAGCCAGGGATACTATCATTATTCAGACTTCAACAGATGGAGTAAACTTTACAAATTTAATTATATTGTGGGGTGATACAACATCTACAATGTCAGATCCGCAGAATATGGTAACTGCTCTTAGAACCAGTAGTGCTTTTACTCCTACTGATGCTCAATGGGCATCAAAAGAGTTACCTCTACCTGTTGGTACTGTTGCAATTAGAATAGTCGCTATTGCAGGGTTCGGTAATAATTTTTACATAGATAATATAGTGAGTTATGTACCGTCTGCTCCAATGAATGGAACTTTTACAATTAATCTATCTAACCCCACAGGTGGTTCAAACTTCCAGACATTCAGAGATGCAGCTTATGCTTTGAATACAAGAGGAGTTTCAGGACCTGTTACCTTCAATGTTACACCGGGAATATACGGTGTTGGAAATAAATGCATTATAAATAATGTTGCGGGTACTAGCAGTACAAACAGAATACTATTTCAACCATCCGGAGCCGGTGAAGTTTTATTATCTGATACCGGTACAGCTTCTGTAAATGATTTTATTATAATGTTATCTGGTGCAGATTGGGTCACTTTTGATGGTATAAATATGAGAGATGTAAGTACGGTTGCTGTGGGTCAGCTAAATAGAGGTTATTATCTAAATGCTTATAGGGGAATTGACGGTCCCAGGAATAACACTATTAAAAACTGTAAAATTACTTTAGGTGGAGCTTTAACACCTCCGGGAGCTTCAATCGGTGTATTAGGAACCGGTTTTATTGGCGGTACTTCTACTGTCAATGTTCCTTCTTACCCGTCAGGATCTGCTGACAGCACAAAGCTGCAGAATATCAGAGTTAATAAATCTGACAGAGGAATTGGATTCTTTGTCCCTATCAATTCACTTGCTCCATTGGCAAATCATGTACTTAGTTTTCACAATGATGTAGAAATTAGCAATTGTGTCTTAGGTGATAGTATTGCTCTGGGTTCTGCCACTTCTCCAAATGTTATTGGATTTATTCCTCAAGGGTGCAGAAATTTAAATATGTTTGGAAATAGAGTTGATTCATTAAGGAATATGTTAGTTAGCAGCACTGCTGGCGTTACTGGCATCGCTTTGCAGATTTCTTCAGGTAAAATTTACAATAATACTGTCAAGCATTTGTTTTCCTCCAATACTACAAGCGCGGTTCCGGTATTGACGGGTATTCAAGGTGGTCCAAGTTTAGGTGATTCTTTATTTATTTTTAATAATTTTGTAACAGGTTTGAGTAAAGCTTATACTGGTGCAGCTTCAGCTACCGTCGGTGTAGTTGGTATTCAGGCAACTAACTTCGCTGCGAATACACTAACTTCTGCAAGAGTTATCGTAGCAAACAATACCGTTGATTTAAGTTCTCCAGCTCCTGTCCCTTATAGCTCAACTTGTGTTACTTTTGGTTCAACAGGTTTAACTTATGTACTTCAGAATAATGCATTATTGAACAGGAATTCCACTTCTGCTGTTACATCTAAGTCTTTTGTAATTGCAGATGCTAATGCAACGAGGACATTTGTTTTGACAAATTATAATAACTTATATGCTTCCGGGACTAATGGATTTATAGCAGGTTATACTGCTGGATTTGTTACAACTGCTTTAACACTTGGTGATTGGAAATTAGCAAGTTCAAGTGATACAAATTCTGTATCCGGGGATGTTGCATATGTAACCCTATTTCC
>JAEYVS010000067.1 GCA_023429265.1 Bacteroidota bacterium
GGATACTACAGGTCCGCCAGTAAAAACCTACTCGGCAGTCATAAAATATTCTCCTTCGGGAGATACTTTATGGACAAGAAGATATATAAATCAAGATAGTTTATTCAATTTAGTAAATGGAATTCAAATTGATACTAATTCAAATATCTATGTTTTAAGCGAAAGTTGGAGATCTAATGAAAGCTCAAACGTTCTTTTAACAAAGTATTCAATTATGGGTGACCTAGAGTGGCAGAACGAACTTGATGCTATCGGCACATATGATACGCCCCGACAGATCAAGCTTGATAGAAATAATAATATTGCCACTTATAGTTCAACTGGTATTGGAGGGATGTTGATAAAGTATAATCACCAGGGAGATTCAATTTGGGGTTTACATATTACACCACAGGCAATTCGATTTATGGAATTCGACAATCTTAATAATGTTTATCTTGGAGGGACAGTATCAGGTGTTCCTAATGGAACGGATTATTATTCAGTTAAATATAACTTATCAGCAAATTTATTATGGGAAAGAAGATACCAAAGCAGCAGTTACAACAATGCTGATCATATGCGGGCAACATTCCTTGATGACAGTAGTAATTTTTATGTCACAGGTGTAAGCGCTCAGACCGGATTACTTGGATGGGACTACCTAACAATAAAATACTCTACGGACGGAGATTCTTTATGGGTGAAAAGGTTTGCGGAAATACCACGAAGTAATGACGAGCCTGTATCTGTAGCGGCAGATAAAAATGGAAATGTTTTTGTTACAGGAAAAAGTGACAGGTTTATTCTAATTAACAGAATTTCAACACCGGTCTATGCACCATCAGGTGAACATTTGTATACACTACATTACGATACCAATTATTTTTTTACCCCTTACGAGCCTGTAAAAATGGAAATTGATTCAGCAGGGAGTGTCTATATTTCCGGCATCAGCAGAAATTCTTTTGGCAAAATTGATATGATTACTCTAAAATATTCACCGGTTGTTTCGTCCATACAAAACGTATCGGGAGAAATACCATCAACTTTTCAACTCTCCCAAAATTATCCAAACCCATTTAATAACTCGACAAATATTAAATTCTCAATAATAGAAAAAGGATTAATAAAACTGGAGATTTTTGATTTTTTGGGTAGAAGAATTGATTTTATAGAATATGGAAATAGAGAACCGGGCAGTTACACCATAAATTATATTGCGGATAAGCTTTCTTCGGGAGTTTACTTCTACCGCATCAAGGCGGATGATTTTATACAGACTAAAAAAATGTTACTTGTGAAGTAGTATATCTAGGTTTTATACCCTTAACATTGTGGTAATATAAACAAAATATCTGTATCCTCTGCCTATCCCGCTTCCCCCGCAGAATGCAGTGGCTTAAATGGTGATGCCTAAGTGTTAAAATCAATTCCTGTAATACCTGCTAATAATAGTTATTGAATTTTAAAATAAACACTATCTCTTATCAAATCACAGTGAATATCATTATGTCTGATACCTGTTCTTATATCAGTTCCCAAATAAGAAAGAAACAATTCCTCAATTTGATACTGAGAAAATAAGTTATGACAATCCTCCCTCAATTTAAAGTCCGCATCCATAATTAACTTCCCTGTCAATTCTGCATAAATTTTATATCTAAAGGTATAATTATCTTTTTTTTCAACCAGATCAATCCAATAACCCCCGCGCTTCCAATCTCCATCCCACACTGCATTTTCTGACACATAACTTGGCCTTTCAGGTGGTTTGCTACAGCCTGAAAATAGATATAAAACAAGAATAAATGGACTTATAAGAAAAATTATGCTTTTATTCATATTATTGTATTATTTTAAGTCTCTCTTTTAAAAGGGATTTAAGGGAAGGAAATCTCTGCGCGCTCAGCGTCCTCTGCGGTTAAATACAAACCTCACTCCCGCACAAAATAATACACCCTCACCTCATCCGGTACCACCTCAAATACCGCTTCTTCTTCCTTCTTAAAACCTATCGCTTCCATCTTCTCCGTGACCTCATCATATCCGTCATCACCCAGCGAACTATAATCGAGCACAAACCATAATTTCTTCATATCAGGCGCATTTCCCAGTGAGTCTATGATACCCCGGAAGCTGTAATCTATTATATCCGGCACTGGGAGATTGGTCTCTCCACGTATATTATGGTACTTTATCGACCACCCCATATAGTGGGGTTCGACCACTATCCTGTCCCCGGCATTATAATTCTCCTCCAGGTAAGATATTACACCTCTATAATCATTATTCTTAAAATTCATCTCATAATTAAACTTCATTCCAACCATACTGGCCAATATAAACGGTATGATCATCACGTATGTAAGCTTCCTGCTCTTTAACATAAAAGCAAAAGCTACAAACGATATTATAAAATAGGGGATTATTATGCTAATATAGCGTGATAGCAGCAAACTGTTCCTGAATGAGATGATAACAGCAATAGCAAAAGGAATTATAAAAAACACAGTCACCAGGGCGAGTTTTCCTGTCAGCAGCTTCCTCTTAAATGCCATGAACATACCTATGAAGTATGAAGCTATTATAAGCAGAGTAACTCCATTAGCTGCCTTATAGATAAGTCCTGCCTTATAATACACAAAATAGCTGAATATGATATCCTTAAAGAATGCAAAGGTGTTCTTGCTCCACGTCAGCAGGTCTTGTGGAACTCTCCACGGCTGCCCGGCGCTTACCTGCCTGAAAAACTCCGGAAACCACGGCAAATACAACACCAACACCACCCCAAACAATGGCGCAATGTTCTTAGTCAAAGAAAGATCTTTCCTGTTCTTAAATTGCCGGTAAGCAACAACCAAAAATTCAGTGAATAAGATCAAAAACGCAAAATAATGCGTATAAATAGCCAATAGCGAGAATAACACATATAGTACCTTCCGTTGCAGGCTTGGATTCTCCAGTAATCCCAGAAAATAGTACACCGACCCCAGGCAGAGGAATGTATTCATCATGAACATCCGTACCTCCTGCGCATAATGAATATTGATAGGCGAAAGCGCGTAAAGTATAAATACAAAAAACACTTGGGTATCATTCTTTAAAATATCATATGATATCTTATAGATGAATACCATGCTTAAGATCGAAAATACCACCGATAAAAGCCTCATACTGAATACCGAATCCCCTGTAAAATAAGTCCACCATTTCAGCACCATATAATAGAAAGGGGGATGTATGTCTCCCGCAGCGCTCTTTACTATCCCCTCAAGGTCATACTGGGACGTGTTCCACGAGTACACCTCATCGAACCACATATTCTTACCCTCGATATCATTCAATCGAAGGTAGATTGCCAGTAAAAAAGCCAGGGCTATTAATATTCTGCCTCTGTCGAATTTCACTTTAATCAATACCGATAAATTGGAAAATTATCCTCCTGGTTCTCTTCTTATTATCGAAGTCCAGGAATACGACCTGCTGCCACGTCCCAAGGAAAAACTCTCCCTTGCTGAATGGTACCGTTAGTGATGATTTATACAGAGATGATCTGAGATGCGAGTGTCCGTTTCCGTCACCCCAGGTTTCATTGTGATGGTATTTTTTAAATTGTGGTATTATCTCGTCTAAAAATTTCGGCATATCCTTGATCAAGCCCGGCTCATACTCCATTGTTGTGATTGCAGAGGTAGATCCCACAGAAAAAACCGTACAGTTTCCTTCCTGCAGCCCCGTCTCTTGCAATAGCTCATTTAACTCCTCGGTAAGATTTACAATCTCGCAGTTACCGTTGGTTTTTTTGATTATTTCCTTAGTGATGATCTTCATTTCCGGTAATAATTTAAAATGACATTAATACCCCTTAATACAAGAGCTCTGTCAGTTGCATCAATAATATCAGTATGATCGGAGAAATATTCTGAAAGCCCTCCCGTACACACAACATAAAGGTTTGGATACTTTTTCTTAAGTTCACTCACTGCTCTTTCGAGATAAAATACAGTTTGCTGGGTTGTTCCTATTGATATGCTGTCTTTCGTATTATCAAAAATTATATTGTCATTGAATTTAACATCTGTCTTAGGCAGGGGAGTGCTGCCCGAGAGGCTGTTTAATCCGGTCTGGATACCGGGAGTAATTGAACCCCCGATAAACTCTTCTCTTATGACCAGATTTAATGTTGTAGCAGTGCCGAGGTCAATTATAAGCATTTCCTTCTTTCCATAGATATGTTGTGCTCCATTAATGGCTGCCACTCTGTCATTGCCGAGCTTATTTTGATAATTTATCTTTACGAATGGTGAAGTTTTATTGTCAATAAAAACCGTGTTAAGCTTTTTAAAATTATCCTTAAGAATTTTTATCAAAACAGGATTTGTAACAGTTACACCAATACCGGTAACTTCACCCGGTTTGATGTATTCCAATGAATAAGCCCTGAATATCTTATTGAGGTCTATCGCAAAATTCTCCTTCTTATAAGCGTAATGCTTTTTCCTGGAGAGTTCGTCCTTTTTATTGGCTATCGCAAGCTTAATGTTGGAATTACCTGTGTCGATCAATAAATTCATAAAGATAAATTCATTAGCACTTTACAAAAAAAGCGCAAAAGACATTATCTCTTACGCTTTAAAATAAAATTTAAACTCTATTTGTTATAGTGAAAACTCAATTCCTGCTGTTAAGAACCAACCGGAAATATTTCCCTGAGGTTGAACATCGCTCACAATTATCTTATATTTTCCATCAAATATTAAATTATAGTTGTCACCGATATCATAAAGCCTTAATCCGCCGCCAACAGCCAGACCTACCTTGGTCACGTTATCGACCTTATTATCGTAAAAATTGACACCTATTCCGCCGTCCACGTATGGCTCGAGTTTCCTGTCATTGGATAGTCTGAGCCTGGCAAGTCCAAGCAGCTCAAAATTGCTTGTGCCCTCTACTCTCCAGTAGTTAGCCTGCGGTACGAATGCAAATCCACCGTAGCCCACATTCGCGAACATACCCACGGTTAATCCGGTATTATCTTCCACAAATGCGCCACCCGCGTGAAAGCCAAGAGTAATGTTTGCCTTGGTCACATTGGTAATTAATACATCGCTGTTCACTCTTTCATTCAAAGATATCTGGTCACTGCTTTTACTCATTTTTTCCAGGTCGGCAAGTGACTGCGCGCCTGAAGTATTTATAAAAACTAAAGTGATAAACGATATCGCTAATAATGTTTTTTTCACTATTTGTTTGTTTTGGTTTTATAAAAGAGTTAATCCGGGATTATTTAAACGAACTGCTCTATTAATTTAATATAATTAATTTAATGATGGATTTATTTTTTTTATTTCATCTCTCAGTACTGCAGCTCTCTCATAGTCTTCTTTTGAGATTGCCTCATCGAGCTCGTGCTTTAGTTTTTTTAGTTTTTTATCTTCAGGGTTTCCGGATATTTCCTCTTCGTAGCTCTCCTCGGTTTCACTTTCTTCATATTCCTCTCCATCTTCACTCTCAGACCTGAGTATGTTTGAGTCATCGCCATCCGGCAGAAATCCCACTTCATCCATTATGTATGATGCCACGTATATGGGCGCGGCGAATTTCAATGCCAGCGCGATAGCATCAGACGGGCGAGCGTCTATTTCTTCTGCCGAGCTCAGATCGAATTTTATCTTTGCGTAAAATGTCGAATCCTTCAGCTCGTTAATTGTAATGCTGTCTATGCTATACCCGAAATTTTCTATGATATTTTTTAATAGGTCGTGTGTGAGTGGTCTGGGAGGTTTTATTCCTTCCAGTTCAAATGCTATAGCCTGGGCTTCGGATTGACCAATGATGATGGGAAGTCTTCTTTCTCCGCCGACTTCCTTCAATATTATAGCGTACCCGCCGCCTTGCATAGTAGAAGATAATGATAAGCCGAATATATCTACCTGTATTACATCATTGCCGTCCATTTGTCTCCTTTAAAGTCTTATATAATAATACACCTTGTAATATAAAAAGTTTCGTGAATCTTTCAATATCAATTTGATAATACATTTTTTAGCTCGCTCGTAAGCGCGGGAATAATCTCAAACGCGTCACCAACGATTCCATAATCCGCTATCTGAAATATCGGAGCGTCTTTATCTTTATTAATGGCTACGATACACTTAGCTGATGACATACCCGCAAGGTGCTGGATTGCTCCGCTGATACCGCACGCAACGTATAGATTCGGTGATACGGTCTTACCCGTCTGACCGACCTGCTCCGCGTGTGGTCTCCATCCTGCGTCCACTACTGCCCTCGACGCGCCTGTCGCTGCGCCAAGTACTGCTGCAAGATCCTCGATTAGATTCCAGTTCTCTGGTCCTCTCAGTCCGCGGCCGCCGGAAACAATTACGCTTGCTTCCGCAACGTCCAGCTTTTCGGATGATACCTTTGTCTCTTTCACGATGGATTTAAAATCATCAGCAGTTACATTGAGTGAACCCGCGTCTAATTTTTCCACCTCTGCTGTTCCTTCTGTCTTTTCAGCTTTAAATACATTTGGTCTTAATGTGAGCACTACTTTATCACTATTGAACTGAACCTTGATATAACTCTTTCCTGCGAAGACCGGCTTTTTCGCAATGATCTTTCCGCCGTCAACCTGGATGTCCACACAGTCAGGACAGATAGCGGATTCATTCTTCACCGCCACCCTCGGAGCAAGGTCTCTTCCTAAAGCAGTTGCTGACATTAATATAATATCGGCGCCTCTGCTCTTAGCGGCCTCGCTGATCACCTTAGCAAATGCGGACTGTGAATATTCAAATCCTGACTGACCGCTCTTTCCGTTCAGGTCTTCAAGATCTACTACCAGTACATTCTTCGCGCCGTAAGCTCCTAAGCCCTTTGCTTCTTCATCTATTCCTGAGCCTATGGTCAGTACTTCAAACTCACTGCCTAATTGCTCTGCAAGCTTCTTTGCTTCAGTTACTACTTCAAACGCCGGGTTCTTAAATTTTCCTTCTTTTAACTCGGCAAATGCTAATATCTTATTTGACATATCTATTGTAAACTTTTATTAATGTTTTTAAATAACCTTGGCTTCTTCTCTTAGAAGCTTTACAAGCTCAGGTACTGATTCCGCGCCTTCAAATATCTTTCCTTCGCCTTTCGCTGATGGAAGTAACATCTCGATCACTTCATACATATTTCCTGTGTAAGTAGGGGAGACTTCTTCGATCGTTTTCTTCTTCGCGGCCATAATGCTCTTGAGGTTAGGATACCTCGGCTCATTTAATCCTTTCTGCGCTCCTATCACCGCCGGCATTGTTGCTTCGACGACTTCTTTGCCGCCTTCGATCTCTCTCTCGGCTGTGATCTTTCCGTCAGCTATGTCCATCTTTACGACGACATTCACGCACGGAAGGTTTAACATTTCGGCAACCATTTTAGGAACCACCATTCCGTCAAAATCTATAGACTGCTTTCCAAATAATATCAGGTCTGCATTCTTATCCTTTAAATAATCTGCGATGTTCCTTGCCACTGTGTATGAATCGAAATTATCCGATTCGGCTTTTATTAATACTCCGTTTTCTACTCCCATCTGGAAAGCCTTCTTAATGGCTTCCTTCGCTTTATCGGTTCCAAAGGAAATTGCAGTTGTGGTCGAACCGCCTTTTTCCTGCATCTGTACGGCTTCCTCTACCGCGAACTCATCATAAGGGTTGATAATGAAGCTTACTCCGCTTTCATCCAAGGATTTCCCGTCGGACCCTACTTTTACTTTAGTAGTGCTGTCCGGTACTAATGATACGCAAACAAATATATTCATAGTTAATTTTTAAAGAGTGGTTTTATTTGATGTAAATTTACCAAAAATAGTTTTAATGCATTGCAAAATCAATTTCAAATAAAGTACCTGCTATAGATAAATCATTTATTATCAATCATCACTATCTAACTATAAATTTGGGCTAAAATCTGGTGGAGGGAAGTAAAGGTATATAAAAAAAAGCCCTTATAAATTATAAGGGCTTTAACCGTTTAGTAGCGGGAGAAGGATTTGAACCTCCGACCTTCGGGTTATGAGCCCGACGAGCTACCAGCTGCTCCATCCCGCGATATATTTTAATATGCTAAAAATAATCGACTTTTTCAATGCAATGCCATTTGATGAATTGCCACGCCTTCCCGAAGGGATGCATAAGGTGGTATAAGGAGTGGAACCTGTAGAAATAAATATTGCTTCAGCCTCTAAATTCTGAATTCCAGTCATTTGTACAATTGTTAGTTGCTGGATTATGATGGATAATAATAATGGCTATACAAAATTTATCACATTAATTAATAGGTTTTTGGTAGGTGTGTATAGCTCCATTCTAAGTTACATCAATACTATATAGTTGATTTCTTTATAAAATTTCAAAATTAACTATCTTTTTCTGCATTATAAGTATTTGTATTGGAATATACTTAGCATTTATATTTATATTCCTCTTGACAAATGTGTTTATTTAGTGTAATTTTGTTGTAGATTAATTCTACAGCATTTTTAACTTTGAAAATGAATAATAATAACGAATCCTATATTATGACAAACATTTTAAATCGATCCGAAGGAATAATTTTCCCGGATATAAATACACTTGACATTAAAAAAAATTTCTCCTAATTTTGTTGTAGATTAATTCTACAGCAAAATTTAAGGCACAAGATTTGAATTTAAATAAATTAACAATAATGCAAGTTTCCTATATAATTTTTCCGTAATAGTTCTTGATCAACCGTGAATAATTAATTCACGAACGTTTGTCTTGACAATTAAATTAGATTTCGTAATATTGCTGTAGGATTTTTCTACAACAGTATTATAAGCCGGGTAAATGTTCTGAGGTTACACCTTAGTTCTTTACGCGGTATATGTTTTGATGGGAAGTTTTACTGGGTAGAATATGAATATGATGAGGGGTTTACTCTCACATTATGATTTTAAATTCTTTCTATAAATTAATTGTCGATCGTCATTGGAAAATATTGATGAGATAAAATTACACCTAAAGAAAATAGGTTTTACTGAAAACGAGTCAAAAGTTTTCCTCGCTCTTTTAAATGGAAGCCAGATGAGTGCTTCTGAAGTAGCCAAAGCTGCAGGTATTCGAAGAACGGATATCTATGACATCTTAAAGGTATTTGTGGATAGGGGATATTGTAATGAAATTGAAACCAACACTATCCTTAAATATGAGATCATAGACCCAAGGGTTATATCTGATAAGATTGTCAATGATATTGAAAGCGAATCCACCCGGAAAATAACCGATGCTAAAGAGCTTGTTAAGCAGGTTATTCCTTATTATAACGTGGCAATCGATTCCACCAACAGGACGAACATTGAGTTAGTAAGAGGATTCAATAAGCACAGGATGATAAGGTTTATGGAGCTTATCAAAAACTCCAGAGAAGAGATACTGATGATGAATAGGATAGAGGGTGAAGTTTCTAAACAGGCTGATGCTATTTCCCAGGAGTTTATCAATAACGGCGGAATCTATAAATCAATCTACGAAGTAAGCTTGAATTTTAAGCTTAAGAAAGAGGAAAAATGGGGTGGAGTGACCTTAGCTGAGTTTCTTGACCTTTGTAAGTTCTACGAAAATAATGGAGAACAGATTCGGCTTACAAAAATGCTTACCGTTATCATAGGGATCTTTGACAGGGAAACAGTTTATCTAAATGTTCACGATAAGTCAATTCCAAAGCATAATAAAACGGACATCATTATCCGTAATAAAGAGTTTGCGCAGTTCTTTGTAAATATATTTGATCTTTCCTGGAATCAATCTTTCACTATAGATGAGTTTAAGGAAATGTCGTTCATTAAATCTAATACAGCATAAAATTTTAAATACATTTAAATAAAAAATAAAACAAACTAAAAAATCCGCTTACGCGGATGGAGAAACAAAACAATGAAAAACTTAAATCCAATTATTCCGACATTTAATCCTATTATTCCTACTTTTTCACCGATCATTCCTACAAGGAATTCAGAAATGGGTAGCCCGATTATTCCTACTTTCGCTCCAATAATCCCTACGATTAGCGAACCCATAATTCCAACTCTTTAATTAACTAATTAAAAACTAAAAGTAGAGAATAACTCGGAGGACAAAAAAAAATGTCAAAATTAAAAAGTTTATTAATAATAATAGCAGTTCTTTTTACAGTAAATATATCAGTAGCATTTGATGGACCAATTCTTCCGCCAAATGATGATAGCATGGGACCGATACTACCCCCAAATGATGATGCAAGAATTATCTTATTAGCAGATGGAGATAGACCAATTCTTCCTCCAAACGACGATGGTATGCCAATTCTTCCGCCGAACGATGACGCTAAGATGGATATAATGTTAGTCGATGGAGACAGACCAATTCTTCCTCCAAACGATGACGGTATGCCAATTCTTCCGCCGAATGACGATGCAAAGATGGACATAATGTTAGTCGATGGAGACAGACCAATTCTTCCTCCAAATGATGACGGTATGCCAATTCTTCCGCCGAATGATGATGCAAGAATTATTTTATTAGCAGATGGAGACAGACCAATACTTCCTCCAAATGATGATGGTATGCCAATTCTTCCGCCAAATGATGACGCAAAGATGGACATTCAATTGGTTGACGGACCGATACTTCCTCCAAACGATGATGGTATCATATTTCCAAATCCGGTTCCACCAACAACAGGAAGCGCTTTTGTAAGTGTTGCGTAAGTTGAAAGTTATATGGTAGGTCGATCTTTAATTTTTAAACGGTACTTTAACTAAAACAGAAAAATGAAAAACACAATTTTAATTGAGTCTATTATTTTTCCCGGTACCGAAAAGCAAAAAAGTAAAAAACATATTCTTTAAGGGATTAAAGACTTTTCGGGAAAAGTAATGACAACAGAATATTTGCAATCGCAAAACATAAATATTACCGGAGCCGCTGATAGAGTGGCAGAATTTGATGGGATGAAGATCTTTATGAAAACAGCAGGGGACGATATCTATAATTTCCCGAATTTCAGAGTTTCATATAAAGGTACCAATGCAGTCTTCTCAATAGATGAGCCTGCTTTGGTCAAAGGAAAACTCCCGATCGAGATTTCTATTAATATTTTGAAGTGGGCTAAGCTACACAAGGACGATTTGTACAAGAATTGGGATAGTATTGCAAAACAGTAGAGTAGTTTTGTAATGCTTAATAATTAAAACTTAACTTAGGGAGTATTCAGTGATTCGTGAAGATTACACAAAAAACATTCTTATAGAAGAGAAGAAGAGTTTGCCAGATAAGTGAGGGTGAAATGTTACCAATTTAACCTCCTGATAAAGCCTGTGGATTTACTCCACGGGCTTTTTTATTTTTGTATAACTATATTGTATAATGGAGCAATTTCAACTCTTTAATACTCCGCATCTGGTTGTTCTTATCGTCACATTAGCATTGTGTGTCATCCTCCCGCTTTTGGCAAAATACAGCGGTAAAAAGATTCGCGCAGTCCTGGCATTCCTTTTGCTCGGGTCTCTTGCCTTTGCGCTTATCGCGGCCGCTGTCGAAAACTATTCAAATGGATATCTCTCCATAGCTGCAGTACTTCCTATGCACCTCAGCGATTGGATAATAATCTTCGTTTTTGTAGCCTTTATTACCAGGAATGTTTATTCCTTCGAAGTCCTTTATTTTTGGGGGATGGGTGGGACCCTGCAGGCTATTATTACTCCGGAGCTCACCATTAATTTCCCCGGGCTGGGGTTCATTCTCTTCTTCATCAATCATTCGGTTATAATAATCTGTATCATCTACCTTATGGTTGTTTACCGCCTCAGACCATATCCTGTTTCCATTAAAAGAGTATTCATATGGAGCCAGGTCTATTTTGCTTCCGCTTTTCTCGTTAATCTCATTCTGGACACCAATTACGGCTTCCTTATGGAAAAACCGGCACAGGGGACAATAATCGATTTTCTGGGTCCGTGGCCCTATTATCTCATATCGCTGGAGATGCTTGCGCTATTATCCTTCTTCATATACTACTTACCCTTCTATATTTATGACCGGCTCGCATCGCGGAGATTAAACCGATCCTGATACATTTTGTCATATACATAGATAATTTTTAAAATAATATTAAAACAAAACGTCTATTATGGCAAAGAAATTAATTTTTAGCATTTTATTCCTTTTTGCTGTCGCAGTGGGAACATCATATGCACAAAAAAGTGATTATAAAAATATGGACCCTTCTGCTAAAGCAACAAAAATGGCTGATAAAATGAAGCAGAACCTTAACCTCACCGATTCACAGTATAAATCTGTGTATGATATCTTTTACAATCATTTTACCGAAATGAACAACAGCAAAGGTACTTACACAAAAGGATCGGACGAGTTCAAATCCTACAGGAAACAAAAAAGAGAAGAGCTCAAAAAATCTCTCTCCGGAGTCCTTACCTCTGAACAGCTCCAGACTATGGAAGACAATAAAAAGAAACGAAAAGAAGGACGCAAAAACAAAGGTAAAAACAAGAATAAAAACAAAAACCGGGACAGCAACACTCTCCCAGAAAAAAGATAAGTTATTACTTAATACCTTAGTTAATTATACCAACAAAGCCCGGATGCCCCTCCGGGCTTTGTTATTTATATAAGGTTGGATATATCCTTCTTCCCAAGCCCCAACTCATACTCTCATTCCCAAGCCCCAGCTTGGGAATGGTCGAAGGAAATACATCCTGACAATATCACCTCGTTTCCAAACTCCGATCTGTCCTGAATTAGCGGTGATTTGGGAACGTAAAACTAACCCCCTTTACAATTCTTTAATAATCTCAAACTCACACGTAAATAAATCACTATTATTGCAATACTTCGTACTTTACAATTTCTTTACATTAAATTAACATTAACAACACTCTAACTCTATATATTCGTAACATCTAAAATTAAATTAATACAATGAAAAAGTTCATTTCAAAGTATATTCCATTAGTGGTACTTCTCGTTATCCTGATCGGCTGTGGTAAGCAGGAGAACAAGATGCTCAACCAGGAAAATAAAACCGGGAAGGTTGGCGAGCAGATCAATGGTGCCGGCGCTACATTCCCATTCCCTATATACTCTAAATGGTTCAGTGAATATGGTAAAGTTAATACCGATGCTAAAATAAATTACCAGTCCATCGGCAGCGGCGGCGGTATAAAACAGCTCACTGAAGGTACAGTGGATTTTGGTGCAACCGATAGTCCGATGAAAGAGGATGAGCTGAAAACTGCAGGTGAAAAGAATGGTTCAAATGTTATACATATTCCGACAGTTATAGGTGCCGTGGTACTTGCGTATAATATTCCGGGTATTGATAAAAACATAAATCTGTCATCTGAAGCAATCGCAGGCATTTTCCTGGGTAAAATAACTAAATGGAATGACCCTTTGATTAAAGCCGATAATCCTGATGTAAATCTTCCGGATGCCGATATTATTGTAGCGCATAGGACGGACGGCAGCGGTACCACTTATGTATTTACTGATTACCTATCAAAGGTCAGTGAAGATTGGAAAAATGGTCCCGGTACAGGTAAAGATGTTAAATTCCCGGTTGGACAGGGAGGAAAAGGAAATGAAGGTGTAACAGGTCTCATAAAGCAGCTTGACAATTCGATCGGATACGTTGAATACGTGTACGCAATACAAAATGATTTGAAATTTGCTAATGTAAAAAATCAGAATGGCGATTTTGTTGCCCCTACTCTTGAATCAACTACAAAAGCTGCAGATGGTGCTGTTACTGAAATGCCTGATGATATGAGACAATCAATTACCAATCCCGCCGGCGCCGGTTCATATCCTATTGCAAGTTATACATATATCATACTTTACCAGGATCAAAAAAACGAATTCAAAGGAAAAACCTTAAAAGCTTTTCTTGAATGGGCATTAACTGATGGTACAAAATTCGCGACTGAGCTGGGCTATGCACCGCTTCCCGACGCAGTTAAACAAAAAGCTATGGAAAAGCTCGCCGGATTGAAATACAATGGAAATCCTTTGTAAATTTTAATTCCGCAATAATTTATTATATTTAATTAAGTCTATAAAATTCTCCAAAAGTAAGCTGGAAAATCCAAAAGAAATTAAAAGCAAAAAGAAGCTTTCTGACCTCATCTTTGAAAATATTACGCTTCTTTTTGCTCTTGTTATCATAGGACTGCTCTTCTATATGATATATGAAATGTTCATATACTCCGAAGAGTCACGTTCTATGTTCGGTTTCGATTTCATCTTCTCAAAAAATTGGGAGCCCAATAAAGAAGAGTTCGGCGCGCTCACGTTCATCTACGGTACTATAGTTTCGTCGCTGATTGCCCTCGCAATCGCATTGCCCGTCAGCCTGGGAGTAGCAGTCTTCCTCTCAGAGCTCGCCCCCAATTTGATCCGTACCACATTCAGCTTCTTAATTGAAATATTGGCCGCCATACCTTCCATTGTTTACGGCTTTTGGGGAATCTTCGTCTTCGCACCATTCATGCGGGAATCTTTCCAGCCATTTCTGCAGAAGTATTTCGGGTTTATTCCGTTTTTTCAGGGGACGCCGTATGGTACCGGGATGCTCACGGCAGGTATAATACTTGCCATAATGATCATACCCACGATATCCGCTATATCCCGGGATGTGCTCAGAGCAATTCCTATGTCACAGCGCGAAGCTGCTTACGGGCTTGGTGCTACGAGATGGGAAGCTATCCGGATGGCTCTGCTCAACGCTCGCAGTGGTATACTTGGGGGAACGGTCCTCGGGTTTGGGCGTGCGGTAGGGGAGACTATGGCTGTCACTATGGTCATCGGAAACCGTGCCGAAATTAATATCTCCTGGTTTGAGCCGGCGTACTCGATGGCATCCGTTATTGCGAATGAATTCGCTGAAGCGTCGAGCCAGCTTCACATTAGCGCTTTGATCGAAGTAGGTCTCATCCTCTTCGCGGTTACGTTCATTATTAACTCAATGGCTAGGCTCCTTATCCTCGGCGTCACTAAAAACACCGAAGGAAAATAATGAATTGAATTGCCACGCCTTTTTCCCTAAGTGATGCCTATGGCATAAGGCGTGGGTATGGATATCTAAAATTGATATGGCTTTAGCCACTAATTTAAGATATAAATTGATGTAATTAGTGA
>JAEYVS010000092.1 GCA_023429265.1 Bacteroidota bacterium
TATGGCGGACGAAACCAATAAGGCTAAGCTGAAAAGAGAAATCGACAGAGTAAGAGCGTATTACAATTACATGAATTAATTTTTTAGAATACTTGGCAGATAAAATAAAAATAACATTTCCCGACGGAAACAGCAAAGAGTATGACAAAGGTGTCAGCGCTTATGATATAGCAGCGTCAATCAGTAAAGGGCTTGCAAATGACATACTTGTCGCCGAAGTGAATGGCAAGATGAAGGATCTTTATGCTCCCATAAATGATGATGCATCGATAGTATTTCATAAATTCGATTCCGACAAGGGAAAGGAAGTTTACTGGCATACTACTTCCCATCTTATGGCGCAGGCAGTGGAGGAGCTTTATCCCGGAGCGAGATTTGGTGTTGGTCCTCCCATAGAGGGCGGGTTTTACTATGACATTGATTCCGAACATAAGTTTACAGATGATGATCTGAGAAAGATCGAAGACAAGATGAAGGAGATAGCAGGCCGTGACCTGAAGCCTCAAAGGGAAGAGATGCCAAGACTTGACGCGATAGAGTATTTTAAGAGTAAGAGGAATGATCCGTATAAGGTGGAGATACTCGAGACTATAGCAAAGGATGAAGATAATGTCTCGCTTTATCACCAGGGTGAATTTACAGACCTGTGCCGCGGACCGCACCTGCCGACAACAAAGAAAATAAATGCGATTAAACTAATGTCGGTATCGGGTTCATACTGGCGCGGCGATGAAAACAGGCAGATACTCCAGAGGATTTATGGTATTTCCTTTCCGAAGGATAAGGACCTCGAATCTCACCTGGAAGCAATAGAAGAGGCAAAACGCAGAGACCATAGAAAGCTCGGTCAGGAGCTGGAGTTATTTATGATATCACCTGAGGTTGGAAGCGGTCTTCCAATCTGGCTTCCTAACGGTTCGACTGTTAGAATTCAACTTGAAGATTTTTTAAAAGCTGAACAGCAAAAGAGGGGATACCAGCCGGTTTTCACTCCGCATATCGGAAAAATCGGTCTTTATAAAACTTCGGGACACTACCCTTATTACAAAGATTCACAGTTTCCTCCGTTACAGTTTGAAGATGAGACCGGAAAGAAGGAAGAATATTTATTAAAACCGATGAACTGCCCTCATCATCACCAGATATATGCTCACAAGCCAAGAAGCTACAGAGATCTGCCTGTGAGACTGGCTGAGTTTGGAACTGTATACAGATATGAGCAGTCCGGTGAGTTAAATGGACTGGTAAGGGTAAGAGGATTTACCGTTGATGATTCTCATATATACTGTACACAGGATCAGCTCCAGGACGAGATATGTGATGTGATCGAGCTGACAAGTTTAGTATTCTCTACACTTGGATTCAAAGACTTTAAGACAAGACTTTCATTCAGGGATAAAGAAAATATGAGTAAATACGGCGGAACTGACGAGATGTGGGAGCAGGCAGAGAAGGATGTAAAAGATGCAGCCGACAAAATGAAACTCGATTACTTCATTGGAATTGGCGAAGCAAGTTTTTATGGACCAAAGCTTGATTTCATTGTTCAGGACGCGCTCGGAAGGTCGTGGCAGCTTGGTACCGCGCAGGTGGATTATGTTATGCCGGAGAGATTTGATCTTACATATGTAGGAGCTGATGGTCAGAAGCACAGGCCGATAATTATTCACAGAGCTCCGTTTGGTTCGATGGAGAGGTTTGTTGGAATTCTCATCGAAAACTACGCGGGTAATTTCCCCGTGTGGCTTGCTCCGGTTCAGGTGAAGGTGATCCCGGTTTCGGAAAATTCTTCGGACTACGCATCGAGTGTATTGGCTGAATTAAAAGTTCAGAATATCCGCGCTGAGGTGGACTTAAAAAGCGAAAAAGTTGGTTATAAGATACGCGAGGCAGAAAACATGAAAATCCCTTATATGCTGGTAGTCGGTGACAAGGAAAAGGAGAACGGAAGCGTTTCTGTTCGGAAACATAAGGAAGGTGATATAGGCGTAATGGGATTGAATGAGTTTGTAGAAAAGGTTAAATTGGAGATTTCCGAAAAATCAGGAATTTAAGAAAAGAATACTAAAAACTAAGTAAATATTTATCAATTAATTAAGAAGACTTATTAAAGACAACAGAAGAGATCCCAGGAGAAGAGTAGCGCGCGAAAGAGTAAATGAATTTATTCGCGCTAATGAATTACGTGTCATAGATGAAGATGGAAACGCGCTTGGAATAATGACACCCCAGGAAGCTTTGAGAATAGCTCAGGCAAGGGGTTTTGATCTTGTAGAGATTTCCCCAAATGCGAAGCCTCCGGTATGCAAGATAATCGATTACGGTAAGTTTAATTACGAGAGACAGAAAAAGGAAAAGCTGGCAAAAAAGAACCAGTCTGTAATGCACGTAAAGGAAATTCGTTTTAACCCGAATACCGATGAACACGATGTTGAATTTAAGACAAAGCACCTGAGACAATTTCTGATGGAAGGTCACAAGGTGAAGGCGACTGTAATGTTCAGAGGAAGGATGATCACACATCCTGAGATAGGGAGAGAGCTTATGGCGGATGTTCTTTCAAAACTGGAAGACATAGGTAAGCTCGAAGCGCCGCCCAAAATGGAAGGCCGACAGCTCATAGCGTATTTGACTCCGGAAAGAGCAAAAATAAGCGCTATGAAGAAGAAGGAAAGCAAGCCTGAAGGAAAGAAGCAGGAAACAAAAGAAAGTAAACCGGAAGAAGAAGGTGACCAAAAGCCTGACGATGCCGGTGATAATGAAGAAAATTAAAATATTTAAACCTTAAGTATATAATAATGCCAAAAATGAAGTCAAACCGCGGAGCAGCAAAGAGATTTAAAGTGACCGCAAACGGCAAGGTGAAAAGGCACAAAGCCTACGCCAATCACATACTTACAAAGAAGTCTCCGGGCAGAAAGAGAAAGCTCCGTGAGTCAGCAATTGTAAAGGACGGTGATGCCGGAAGAGTTAAGAGAATGATCTTAGCCGAGTAAGTTTAGAAGTAGTAAACATTTTTTAATAAGAAGAGGTCCATAAATTCTTTAAAGAGAATACCTCAATTTTAAAACGAAAAGTAAAAATTAATGCCACGTTCTAGAAACAAAGTCGCTTCTCACCGCAGGAGGAAGCGCGTATTAAAAGCTGCCAAAGGATACTGGGGCGCCAGGAGTAAAGTTTACACGGTCGCCAAAAACGCAGTAGAGAAAGGCTTAACCCACGCATTCAAAGATAGAAAGCGTAAAAAGAGAGAGTACAGAACTCTCTGGATCACGAGAATCAACGCTGCAGCAAGAGAGAATGGAATGTCTTATTCTCAGCTCATCGGCGCATTGAAAAAGAAAAGCATCGATATCAACAGGAAGACTCTCGCAGACCTTGCTTATGATAATATGGATGCATTCAATGAGATCGTGAAGTTCGCAAAGAATTAATTACCCGCTCCGGGCTATAAAATTCGAGGCGGGTAAATATGCCCGCCTTTTTTATTTCCAATATTCCCTAATGTTTGCTCCATAACCGATTGTAATGCTTGATAAAATAAACGAAATAAAATCCGAAATAGAAAACGGCGCATCGAATATTGGTGACGCAGCCGCCCTTGAAGATTTCCGTCTGAAATATCTCAGCAGGAATGGACTTTTAAGCGGGTTATTTGAAGATTTTAAATCCGTGGACAAAGAGATAAAAGGGCAGGTAGGTAAATCTTTGAACGAGTTGAAGAATATCGCTCAGGGAATATACGAAGAAAAGAAAGCAGTATTAGATTCGGGAACATCCGCCGGCGAAATAGACTTTACACTTCCCGGAAGGACATATAACATCGGTACAAAGCACCTCGTAACACAGGCGCTGGAAGAAATTAACGCCATATTCACAAAGATTGGTTTTACCGTTTATGACGGATATGAAGTTGAAGATGAGTATCACAACTTCGATGCTCTGAATACTCCTGAATATCATCCTTCGCGCGACATGCAGGATACATTTTACCTGAAA
>JAEYVS010000155.1 GCA_023429265.1 Bacteroidota bacterium
TAAAAATGATACTGGCGAAATAGAAATTAAAGTTTCAATAAAAAACCCTGCTAATTTGCTGAATTAGCAGGGTTTTTTATTATACCTTACCGATAGGACGGAGTTATAAATAGTATACCCTACTCCCCTATCTGAATACCTTATTTATTCAATAAGTTACAATACCTGAAGGAAATGATCCCATCTGTATCCTTATATCCAGTAAAGCAAAATCTGAAACTCTAATAACCCTTGAAACTCCAATGTTGTTGGTGCCAACAGTAGGATGATGTCCATCGAAGCCTTCGAGCGTTTCGCACGATATTATTGCATATTCTCCACCCGGAGTAAATGCGACACCGTGAGGCTGAATTCCTGCATCAAATACGGTATAAATCAAAGATTGGCTGGCTGCATCGATTATGCTAACAGTATATTTCCCCGAAGCATTTTTATTCTTATCACACACGAATAGATATCTTCCATCCGGAGTAAATTCCATAAGTATAGGATTATTCCCAACTGTAATGTCTTTTACAAAACTAAGGTCTGAAGTTCTGAATACTTTGACTACATCGTTGTTGTTATTCTGCGCGGGTCCATTGCAGCTGACATAGATAAACTGTTCATCGGGGGAAATTCTAACCTGGTAAGGGCGGAAATTGCCCGTTCCGTTACCATTTGGAGGAACTGACGGATCGACAGGTACAAAATCCTGTATTTCAAAATTTGAGCCTTGAATATTGATTCTGAATAGAAATTCACTCACTTGTGATGTAACATAAATATAATTGCCTGCATCATCGATATCCATGCCATGAGTGCCTCTAAACCTGACGTTATCTATTGTCTGAACTTCACTTTGGCTCATTGTAATAGGGTTAAACTTTGTTACCCCGCCAACAGATGCATTGAAGTTTGTCACAAATGCCTTTGTTCCATCAGGTGAAATTACTATGTGAGCCGGGCTTGAGCCTGCATTAATTCGTCCTGCAGTTGGAAATGGGTAGTCCACATTAACATCATATTTTTCAACCGTGCCTTCAACAATAAGACTGACAAATAAATGGGTTCTATCGGGATTAATCTCAAGATAATGGGGAGAGTCAAGCTGGTCAGGGGCGGGTCTTGTGCCAACCGGAATCATTCGTGTTACTAATAATGAATTAGGATCATTGTTTAAAATGGCGATTTTGTCATCTGCCTGGTTACCGATAAAAGTTTTATTTGTCAAATTTGAAAATGCTATTTCGCCGCTTTTACTTGGTGCGCCATTATTAATCCAGTTTACTATGGTTTGAAGCTGAGCAGTATCAATTTTATGATATTCCGGTAAAGCAATTTCAGTTACACTTGCAATCTGTGTATTAGTAGTATCGTTGTTTAAAACCGATGCAAAATAAGACCAATATGCATTATAAGGGATTATGTTAGTTCCATTCTCAGAGCCCTGCATAGTCTTAGACCAATCTTCAAGGCTTAATCCTGAAAGAGGGGCATTCCCACCGTGACAGGTAGGGCTCGCGCAGGTAATGTTGCTGGCATTAAGCGGCTGATTAAAAATAGCAGCTATGTCATCGGGGTAAGTTGTGCTTAATCCCGGGGTTACAAAATCCTGCTCACAGGATTGAAATACAAATGAAAGCGAACAAATACCGGTGATTACGACTAAAAAAATTATTCTACTAAAAAGTCTATTATTCAATTACGAATTATCTCCAGTTTTTTTTCAAAAGAATTAATTTCATTAACAAATTTATCGGCTAAAGGCTCCGGTAGATTCTTATCATTCAGATTTACCAGGATCCCTGTACCATCACATAGAACTACATTATTTCCGGCATTCTCGATTATGTGTTCAAAGCAAAAGCTTGAATTTTTGATCCATTTGACACGTGTATAGATGTTCAATAAATCATCTAGATATGCAGGTGATCTGTAATTTAACGTATTATTTACAACTACAACTTTAATACCGTCATTAAAAATCCCATTTTCATTGATAATATAGCCAAATTGACGCCTGTATTCTACCCGTCCAATTTCTAAATATTGAAGGTAGACAGCATTATGAACTATACCCTGAGAGTCAACTTCAAATGTCCGCACCCTCAAGGATATCATATGTTTAAAATCAAATTTAACAGGTAATTCCATAGACAAAGCTAAAATAATACAACAATTTAGTAAATGCAATCAAATATCCTGTTATATCATTGGAGTGGCTTATGTACTTATAAAATTCGAAATTATCCATTATATTTATAAATTACTAATAATTAATAATTATGCCTCGTAATACAAATTCCACAAAGAAGAAAATAGGTATAATCGGCTTCCCTATCGAGCTTGGAGCTGATAATAAAGGGGTCGATCTGGGACCAACAATTTTACGCTACACCAATATTAAGGATAAACTAAAAAAACTGGGTTACAGAGTTGATGACTTTGGTGATATAAAGATGGGAAAACGTGACGATCTTAAGATAGTAAATAGAAATCTGAAATATCTGGATGAGATAAAAGTGGCTTCTGAGCTCCTTTCAAAACAGGTATACAATATGATGACAAAGAATTATCTTCCTCTAATACTTGGAGGGGATCATACGACTGCTATAGGCTCCATTTCCGGTATTTCAAAGTATTTAAGAGAAAGAAAGAAGAAATTAGGTGTTATATGGATAGATGCACACGCTGATATGAATTCCGAAAGGACTACTCCATCGGGAAACATACACGGTATGCCTTTGGCAATTTCTCTTGGAATAGGAAATAAAGACCTCACACACATAGAAGGTTATGCTCCAAAAGTCGATATGAAGCACATAGCAATGATAGGAATACGGGATCTGGATAAAGGAGAGGCTACCAGGATTAAACGTGATAAACCGATTGTATATACAATGTCTGATGTCGACAGGATGGGAATACACGAAGTTATGGAAAAAGTAATAGCTGCTTTATATAAGAAAGTTGATCATATTCACGTAAGTTTTGATATTGATGCAATGGACCCGCTATTAGCGCCGGGTACGGGAACTCCCGTAACAGGAGGATTCGATTACCGTGAAGGACAGCTGTTGATGGAAACACTTTACGCAAGAGGATGTATGGATTCGCTGGATGTGGTGGAGGTAAATACGAGGCTTGATGACAGAAATAAATCCGGTATTTTGGCTTCCCAGCTTATTACTTCAGCTTTTGGAAAGAATACTTTATTTAAGTGATCAAGTTACTTTAGCGCGAAGCTTTTCAAGCTTTTCTTCGGTATCTTTCTTCTTATCCTTTTCGCCTGCAATCAACTCCGGTGGGGCGTTTTCGATGAATTTTTCATTGGATAGTTTTGAATCTATTCCTTTAAGGTATTTCTCGAGGTTCTCAATTTCTTTGAGGAATTTTGCTTTTTGCTTTTCAACATCAACAATACCTTCCAGTAATAAATAAACTTCAAAACCGGAAATAACATTACTTATTGAATTATCCGGCTCAGAGGTATTAGTGGAATACCTAAGATCGACATTGCAAAGGTTTTGTATCCAATTATTATAATCATCGAGAAGATGTAAGTTTTCTTCGGTTGTGTTAACTACAACATTACATTTTACCGTAAAGACTATGTTATTTTCAGAGCGTAGATTCCTGATGCTGGTGATAACATTCTTAATCTGCTCAAACTCATCTTCTATTAGCGGTTCGATCTTTTCATATGAAACTTCGGGGAATTTTTGCGTGGATATAGTTTTGGATTCTCTCTCCTCCTTCAGCAGGTGCCACAGCTCCTCAGTGACAAATGGTATGACAGGATGAAGTATCTTTAGTATCTTTTCATATCTTTCCATTGCCTTAGCTATGGTAAGCTTTGCAGATTGTTTATCTTCTTCCAGTTTTATCTTTAGTAATTCGATATACCAGTCACAAAAATCCGACCATACAAAATTATACATTGCCTTAGTGTAATCATTTAGACGGTAGCTATCGAGATTTTGCTCAATGTCCTTCAATGTCGAATTAAAGCGGCTGTCGATCCATTTTTCTACTATATCATCCTGTGCTTCCTCATTGCCGAATTCATCAGAACTATTAATGCGGTTATAATTCATCATTAAAAACCTGCCGGCATTCCATAACTTTGTTATGAAATTTCTGCCTATCTCCGTTTTCTTTTCTTCATATAATACGTCATTTCCCAGCGGAGCAAGGTATACAAGAGTGAATCTTAGAGCATCCGTACCGTATTTGTCCATTACATCCAGCGGATCCGGGGAATTCCCGAGGGTTTTAGACATTTTACGTCCCTGGCCATCACGAAGTATGGAATTAAAATATACATCTTTAAATGGTATGTCCTTCATATACTCAAGTCCTGACATTATCATACGCGCAACCCAGAGATATATAATGTCCGCACCGGTAACGAGAAGATCTGTAGGATAAAAATAATGAAGTTCTTTATTATTTGCATCCTTTTCCGAATTTTCCCACCCGAAGACGCTAAAAGGCCAGAGCCAGGAAGAAAACCAGGTATCCAGTACATCAGGGTCCTGAGTCCAGTTCTCCGGGTCTGAAGGCGGTACCGTATCGCAGTATATCTCTCCTGTATCATTATGATACCATACAGGAATCTGGTGACCCCACCAGAGCTGACGTGAAATGCACCAATCTTTGACATTTCGCATCCAGTGGAAATAAGTTTTAGTCCATAGCTCAGGATGAAATTTTATTTTTCCTTCTTCAACCACTTTAATAGCAGGTTCAGCAAGCTTTTTCATCGCTACAAACCATTGCTCAGAAAGCCTTGGCTCGATCATTGCTTTGGATTTTTCGGAATATGCAACATTATGAACTAAATCTTCAATCTTTTCAATATACCCAAGGGTTTCCAGCTTTTCAGCGATGATCTTTCTGGCTTTGAAAATATCCTGACCTTCAAATTCAAGCGCGTATTTATTCAGCGTAGAATCTTTGTTAATAACATTTACACTTTCGAGATTATGACGCTTTCCTACTTCAAAATCATTGATATCGTGAGCCGGCGTTATCTTTAGTGCGCCCGTACCGAATTCAATATCTACGTAGTCGTCTGCAATCACAGGAATCTCTTTATTTACAAGAGGAAGGATGACAGTTTTTCCGATAAAGTCTCTAAAACGGTCATCTGCTGGATTTACAGCGACAGCAGTATCTCCGAACATAGTCTCGGGGCGTGTAGTGGCAATCGTAACATACTTATTGGAATCTTTTAAGAAATATTTGATATAATATAATTTATCGCTTTTTTCCTTATAAAATACTTCGTCATCACTAACCGCAGTCTGCGACTTTGGATCCCAATTGATAATTCGCTCTCCACGATATATCAAACCCTTATTATACAGATCCACGAATACCTCTTTTACCGCATTAGAGAGTCCCTCATCCATTGTGAATCTCTCTTTAGACCAATCCAGGGATGCGCCGAGTGTTTTAAGCTGTTTTAATATGTGTCCGCCGTGTTTTTCCTTCCATTCCCAGACAAGTTCTATGAATTTCTCACGCCCTATGTCCTGCCGCTTAATCCCCTTTGCTTCCAGGTCACGTTCTACCATCATCTGGGTTGATATCCCGGCGTGATCCATACCCGGTACCCAGCAAACCTCATATCCCTGCATTCTTTTCCAGCGGGCATACAGGTCCTGTATTGTATTATTTAATATGTGTCCAATGTGGAGTATCCCCGTTACATTTGGAGGTGGAATGACTATGGAGTACTTTTTTCTGTCCGGACGGACTTTCGCGTTGTAAAACTTATTATCTTCCCAGAATTTAATCCATTTTTCTTCAACCGGCTTTATGTTAAAATTTTTTGGAATTTCAGTCATATAATGAATTAAATTTCTTCTTTGATTTTAATATACTCTTCCTGCCCAGAATTCTTTGTAATGAGCTCATAAGCAAGGTCTAGGTAAGCAATTGCACCTTCTGATTCGATCCTGTATAAACATAATGGCTTACCATAAAAAGTAGCCTCGTTTAATAAGCTCGACGTTGGGATAACCGTTTTGAGAAGATGATCCTTATATTTAAGCTTTAGCTCTCGTTCAGCTATTTCAGTTACTTTTGAATCCTGTTCATACATAGTAATAACAATCCCTTCTATCTGAATACCCGGGTTCGAATTATCCCGCACCCAATCGATGTAGCTATACAACTTATCGATAGCATCCAGAGCAAGATGTCCGCATTTAACGGGAATGAGTATTGAATCCGAAGCAGTAAGAGCATTGGTTGTCACACCCCTAAGAACCGGAGGGCAGTCAATAATAATATAGTCATACTTATCTTTACATTCTCTTAGAGCATTTTTCAATACAATTCTATTATCTGCGGACTTGGAGAACTTTTCATCAACCTTAAGATTACTAATATTTGACGGTACAAAGTCCAGGTATTCAAGCTCAGTTTTATGAATTGCCTGCATTATGGATTTTGAAAAGCCAAACACTTCGGCAATACCGCATTTTATTTTATCCGCAGTAAACCCCAGAGCGACCGCAGAAGCTCCAAACGGATCCACATCGATAAGCAGAGTCTTCTTTTCAGCTACGGCAAGTGAAGCGGCAAGATTTACAGCTGTAGTGGTCTTACCGACACCTCCTTTAGGTATGCAAATGGATATAGTTTTGCCCATTGATAATAGAATATGCGGTAAAAATAACACATAACAACTTTAAAATAAATGGAGTTGAGATTCCCTCATAACGAAAAAAATAGGTTACAAGTCAGAGTAATAAATTGAATTATTGTTAATGACGGCAACGGGTTTGCATTGAACCTTGAATCCGTCGAAGGGGGTATTGCGGCTCATTGATTTAAACTTATTTTTATCAACTTTCCATTTTTTATTGGTATCGAGTATGGTTAGGTTTGCTTTTGAGCCTTTTTTTATGCGGATTTCTTCCAGTTTTAAAAGCTTTCGGGGATTTATGGACATCTTTCTCACCATTTCTTCAAAGGAAATTACCTTTTCCTTTACTAAGAATGTATAAGTTAATCCAATAGCGGTTTCTAATCCTACAATCCCGAATGGCGCATTCTGAAAATCTTTACTTTTTTCTTCATCTGAATGAGGAGCGTGGTCGGTACATATTACACTGATAGTATCATCTTTTAGTCCTTTTAGTATCGTGTCGATATCTTTTTTAGTACGCAGCGGCGGATTCATCTTAGCCAGGGTGCCGTATTTCTCGCAGGCTTTATCTGTTAAAACGAAGTGATGAGGACATACCTCGGCTGTGGCTTTGACTCCCCTATTTTGCGCGTTACGGATAATATCGACGCTGTCACCGCAGGAGACGTGCTGAAGGTGATATCTTGCTCCTTTTACATATCCTGTGATCTCCACATCCCTCGCTACAATCGTAGTTTCACTGATTGAGGGAATTCCCTTTAAACCTAGTTTTCCGGATGTTTTACCTTCATTCATTGCCCCGTGGCCAGATAATGCCATATCTTCAGCGTGCTGCACAAACATTGATCCCAGTGGAGCGATCTCTTCCATTGACTTACGCATTAAGTGCGGATTTGCTACAGGACTCCCATCATCCGTAAATGCAATAGCACCTGCTTTATGAAGGCTTTTTATGTCAGCTAATTCATTTCCATCGCGGTTTTTTG
>JAEYVS010000162.1 GCA_023429265.1 Bacteroidota bacterium
GCTTAAAACATACAACAAACGCAGAAAAATTTATTTGGGTTTATATTCTCTATTCTTTATTTTAATTTAAATTTCACATAATAACATTAAAGGAAAATAAAATGTCAGATTTACACGGTAAATTGGAGCAGATCAAATCCAAGGAAAATTTCCTCGAAAAGATCAAAAGATGGATTCCCGGATATGACGGGTACGTAAACAGGGATAATTCACGTGAGCTCGATACATTGCTTCGCAATAAGCTTGCTACTATGCTCGAGGATAATAAGACCAAGATAAAAAATACAGTGTCCAATCTCTCTAAGAATAAAAAGTTGTTTGAAAGCCAGGACATCGATAAGCTCGACAAGAAAAATGAGAACGTCATCGCGAAGCTCAAATCAGCTGCCCGCGGATACAGCGGAGCATTCGACGTGGTAAAGATAAAAGAGGAAAAGCTTACTCAGCTTTATGAGTATGATGCCGCAATGATCACCGATGTTCAGAATCTCGACGCGCAGTTCACTGAGATGGAATCAAACAGCGCCGCTAATACGGACATCGCTGCTACAGTCAGCAAGATCTCCGAGACCCTGGATGATTTCCTGAGAAAGTTCGACGCAAGAGAAATAATGTTACGTGAGTTTAATTAAAAATTGAAATTTTAAAATTTAAATTATAAAACAATGGCACTTATTGATGTAATTCAATTTTTCGATGAGACAGGCAGGACTATGGTGCACCGCGAACCGCAGGACGGTTCAGCTGCATTCCGTATGGGTACCCAGCTCATTGTGCAGGATTCACAGGCGGCTGTATTCTACCGCGACGGTAAGGCTTTAGATGTTTTCCAGGCTGGAAGACACACCCTTACTACAGAAAATATACCTTTGCTTACAAAGCTGATCAGTCTGCCTTTTGGCGGTACATCTCCATTCCAGGCTCAGGTGTATTTCATTGCTATGAAGAAATTCATAGACCTGAAATGGGGAACAAAGTCACCTATTAACTTCCGTGACAGCGAACTCAATTATGTTCAGCTAAGAGCTTCAGGTAAGTTCTCAATTAGAGTAACCGATCCTCGTCAGTTCCTGATGGAAATCGTTTCCACACAAGGTCTGTATATGACCAATGAAATCGAAGATTATCTGAGAGACGCTATCGTATCGAGATTAAACGCTGTACTTGGCGCTAATCTTAAAACTGTATTCGATCTGGGACAGAATTACCCTCAGATAGAATCAGGCGTAAAAGCCGAAGTAGCAGACTTCTTCAAAGCAATGGGTATCGAGCTTACCGATCTTATTATCGCGGGTATCGTACCACCGGAAGAAGTACAGGAAAAGATCAACGAAAGAAGCTCAATGGGCGCAGTCGGAGATCTGGACGCTTATATGAAATTCAAAACTGCTCAGTCAATCGAAAAGGCAGCCGAAAACGAAGGCGGTGGTCTTGCAGGTATGGGCGCAGGTCTTGGAGCAGGTATGGGTATGGCTAATATGATGACACAGGCATTCCAGAATAACCAGCAGCAGCCTCAAAACCAGAATCAGAACCAAAACCAGCAGCCCCAGAATCAGAATGATCAAAACCAGGGTGCAGGACAGCAGGAGCAAAAAATGTCGATGGATGATATTACAAGTGCCATCGAAAAGCTCGGTAAGCTCAAAGAACAGGGGCTCCTGACTCAGGAAGAATTCGATGCTAAAAAATCCGACCTCCTGGCTAAAATGTAAACAGCTTTTTTATTTAACCACAGAGGGCACAGAGACCACGGAGAATGAAAGATAATGATTTAACGGAATTAATCATTGGGTGCGCAATTAAAGTGCACCGCTTTTTGGGACCCGGACTTTTGGAATCTGCTTACGAAGAATGCTTAAGCTATGAGTTGATTAAAAATGGATTAACTGTCAAACGACAAATCCCGATTCCTGTTGTTTATGAAGAGATAAAGCTTGATTGTGGTTATAGATTGGATTTGTTAGTAAATGATTCTGTAATAGTAGAGATATAGGCAGTAGAAGCAATTAGTAAGATTCATCTTGCTCAAATATTGTCTTATTTAAAATTATCTCATCATAAATTAGGTTTAATAATAAACTTTAATGTTTTAAAACTTGTAGACGGCGTAAAGAGGGTCAGAAATGATTGAAATATTTTCTCTGTGACCTCTGTGTCCTCTGTGGTTAAAACGTACTCTGCGGTTAATATTAGTATGGAAAATACAGTAACCTCTTCAACTATAATTTGTCCGCAGTGTGGCGGGGAAAATACTATCCCTGCCGACTCGCGGTTCCTGGAGTGCCAGTTTTGCGGCTCGTCCATTTTTGTCGATAAAAGTAAGGTTGTAAATCACTACGTGGTCCTGTCTAATTTCGACCAGAACCAGGCGATAGGAAACGTACGCCGATGGATGGCGGGTAATTTCCACGTGAAAGACCTCGATAAGAACGCACAGATCGCGCAGACAGACTTCTATTACTTCCCGATGTGGTATTTTAAAACCGTACAGGGAGGCGCTGACAAGATATATCTTCAGCCGGCACACTCCACTCCCATTTCGGAGATAAAAAACATACAGATACCCGCGGGTAATCTGAAAGTGTACCACAAAAAAGATTTCGACGAAAAGTATTTCGTTACTCCTGATGTGCTATTCGAATCTGCAAAAAGCTGGCTCGAACAAGCAGGTGTAAACACTGCCGAGGTAGCGGAAGCAAACCTCGTGCATATTCCTTTCTACCAGGTGCATTATACCTACGAAGGAAAGCAGTACAGCGCGATGGTAGAGGCTTCCTCAGGTAAGGTTTACGCGAATATCTGGCCTGCCAAAAAGGAAGCGCCTTTCAGAATGATGTTTGCCGCTAGCATTATTTTCTTTGTGCTGGCGAGCCTCATCAGTTTTGCCATTGGTTTCTTCATAGCGGAAGACATCGAAGGACTTTTCTACGGAGAAGTAATTAAGATCCCCGCATACATCTTGACGGCAATACCTTTAATAATAGTTTCATATTACATAGCCAAAAAAGTTTAAATGGACGACATAAACGAAATCAAGGAACAGGAAGCAGTACAAAAACAGGCGATCAATTTCAAAAAGGAAAAGGTCATCCGCGGGATAACCTGCCCTGCGTGCGCAGGTGAACTAGATATACGGGATGGTATCAGAACCTTCAATTGCAAGTACTGCGGAACGCTCCTGACATCCAAAGGCGATAATGAATCGGTGAAATTCTACGTGCCGAAAAAAATAACCCGGGATGACGCAATCAATAGAATGCGAACCTGGCTCGCCAAAGGTATGGACAAAGCCAAGGGACTCGCGACCAAATCAACCGTCGAGGACGTTTTCTTGGTTTACATTCCGTATTGGAGAGTCAGAGCTGACGTCGTGGGCTGGGTATTCGGGCAGGAAAAACGAACCCGCTCGGTCAACGGAAGAACACAAACATATTATGTCGACGTGGAAAGGAAGATACAGCAGCCATTCGATAATACATTCGCGGCGTGTGACATCTCCGAGCTCGGTGTACAGAAGGTAAATCTCGCAGGTGATGAGATACAGCCCATAGATTTTGATACGCTGGAGCGTGAGGGAATGATATTCAATATCATTTCGTCCCGTAATGACGTATCCGGTACTGCATTTACAGAGTTTAGGACTAATGCCCGTTCCCGCGCGAATTTATACAATGTAACTTTCGAGCATTTTGACCTGGTGAGAGAGGATATCAGCGTAGTGTACTATCCGCTCTGGGTGGCCCGTTACAGCTTTATGGGCAGGACCTACCAGGTGGTAATAGACGGCGAGGACGGCTCCATCTGCTACGGTAAAGCCCCCGGAAATAACCTCTATCGCGCGGTAGTCGGAATATTCGGGATGGGTGTAGGCACGTATATGGCGACTATGTTCGGAATACTCGGACTGACCGGGCTGGATGAATCCGGGTTCTTCGGGTACATAATTGCTCTCGTTTTTGGTATAGCGGTGATGACCTGGGGCTACAGGAAATTCCGGTACGGAGGCGAGATCGAAGAAGGCACCGGCATAGTTACCGCTCCTAAGAACAAGCAGAAGATAACCTCAGTTCTGGGGGAAAATGGAGTGGACTCGATGGCGCTGGTAAAAAACGTGGGTACGGCAGCAATAGCAGGATCCGTGCTCAGCGCGTTCCTCAGCGCGTCAAGAAGGTAAACAATTACACAAAATGCGCAGGCGAAGTCACGTGACTTCGCCTACAGTAAATTTATATTAACAATGTCCTCAGAATACAAACTAAAAGCTCTGACCTGCGGCAAATGCGGAAGCGGACTTGTCGTGGAAGTAAATGATAACATAACCTACTGCACCAGCTGCGGAAGCGGCTTCGAAATTGAAGATGGCGATCTAAAGCCCATCGAGATAAACTTCGCGGCCGCAGCAATACGTGGTGACGGGGAAGTCGTGTACCGCCCGTTCTGGTTCATCAAAGCCCATATCGAAGTGCAGGAGCGAAAAGCAGCCGGAAACTTCCTCAAAAATATGTTCGGGGGGAGCGGTGAGAATGCGTCAGGCGACCTGGCGTTTTACATACCGGCATTTTATTGTCCGCTGGAGTCGATGAAGAATCTCGCGACGCAGTTCACCGTGCGGAATCCTGTGGCATCGCCCCAGAAGTACAATACAAAGCTCGTGGGTTTTGCTTACGGTAAGGAGGACGCCAAGAAGCTGGCGGAATTCATTCTCATCTCGCTCGAGGCGGAGAAGAGCGACACGATGAAGACCTTCAAATACAACATCACATTCAAGGAGATGGAGATACTCGGCATCCCATTCTACAAGACCGAAGACGGCAGATATACGGACGCAGTGCTCGGCATAGCGGTATAAGCAAAATAAGTGTCACCCTGTGCCAAAGGCATCCCTTGGGGAAATTTATTTCAGGATCTAAAGGCGGGAAAATCCCGCCTTTTTTTATGGCGGTTGCAGCTATGTAATTTTTGTACGTCAAAGAACGGTTTAACTTCAAATCTAAAATAACAACAAAATATTTTTTTAGGTCATTTTTGATTTTTTAATTTTTTTG
>JAEYVS010000045.1 GCA_023429265.1 Bacteroidota bacterium
GCGGGATCTACGATCAATTGCGCTCCTTTTATGACGCCGGTCTCTTTGAGCTTTTTCATACGAACGTGGATAGTCCCGCCCGATACAAGGAGTTTTTTCGCGATCTCCGTGTATGGCACGGTGACATCCTCCATCAATATGGAAAGTATGTCCCTGTCGAGATTATCGATTTCGTAATTTTCGGCTGTTTCAGGCATAGCTTATTATAATTTTCTTAATGAATTAAGCATATATTATGTTTTTCGTAATAATTTATGTAGTATATTAACGATATTGCAATTTAATAGCAAGATGTTTAATATTGTATAGTTCTTTCAATTAGTCACTGAACATTGTGCCGAAGGCATCCCTTCGGGAAACATTGATAATTGAAGATTAAACATTGTGGGGTGGTGAAACAGGCAGACGCACCCTCCGGTCTCGAGGGCGGAGACAAACGGGATAAATTCCGGTATCCATGCTGATTTTGCGCATGTGGGAGAAAATACTGAGATCTAACCGCTCCGTGAAGGTTCGAATCCTTCCCCTACAGCTATCTTAGTTGAGTTATCTTTTCTCCGTTATCTCCATGGCGGAGAAATTAACTTTTTATTACCAAGCCGGTTTCCACACAGGAGCCCGGCTTTTTTTTCCCACCATACAAATATATCATCAGGATAACATATTAAATCACAATTGGATATTCAAATAGGTATTATAGAATATCTATATGATTCGAAAAAACAACATAGGACAGTGGGTATTTTGGGCTATGGCATTTCTCGCAGTTCCGTTGACACTGATCCCCGCCCTGCAGGGAAATTTCAATTGGAATTCAAGATCAATGATAGGTTTGTCTAGCAATCTCTCCGGAATGCTTGGATTTTCAATGTTTGCATTATCGTTCCTGCTATCATCCAGAATAAAGTGGATGGAGAAATATTTCGGCGGTCTCGATAAGATGTACCATACACACCATCTTATTGCTAAGTATTCATTCCTTTTTATGCTCCTACACCCGCTCCTCCTTGTGTTTCGAGGTAAAAAAGGGGTCGGACAGATATTTACTATTCTTTTGCCGGTACATTCAGGTTTAGCGGTTAATCTGGGAAGCTATGCGATCATAGGAGTCGCCATTTTGCTTATATTCACATTCATCATTAAGCTCCCCTACGACAAATGGAAAAAAACTCATAAGCTCATTGGAATATTTTTTGTATTAAGTGTATTTCATATCTTTCTGCTAAAAAACGATCTATCAGGTTATATCCCTCTGATGATTTACGTAGTAATGCTCACCATCCTCGGTATAACGGGATATGTTTACAAGACATTGATATTCGATTTCATCAAAAAAGGATTTACTTATACTGTTACAAAAGTTGACAAGCTCAGTGATAAGATAATGGAAATCACAATGGAACCGGATGGTATTAAAGCGCATTTTATTCCCGGTCAGTATTATTTTTTCAGTTTCGTAGATTCGGATTTGACACGTGAGTCACATCCGTTTACCCTCTGCAATGTCGAAGAAGACAGCGGGATAAAAATAATTGTAAAATCTTTGGGGGATTATACGGAGAAGCTATATAATGAACTTAAATCCGGGGTAAAAGTAAGGCTGGAAGGTCCATACGGAGAATTCTATTACAGAACGGGTAAACAAAAGCAGGTGTGGATAGGCGGTGGAGTGGGAATGGCACCATTTGTCAGCTGGGCAAGAGAACTCAGAGCCAAGCCTTATGACGGCTTAAAAGTGGATATGTACTATTGCGTAAACTCATCCAAAGAGGCAGTACACCTCTCCGATTTTAAAGAACTTGAAAGTGAGAATTTTAAACTGCATCTAATATCTGCTGACGAAACCGGTTTTTTAAAGGCAGCCGACATAAAAGACCTGCAGAATTGCAGCATATTTATATGCGGACCAAAAGGACTGAGGCAATCACTACTTAAAGGCTTCAAGGAAATTGGAATCCCAAAAGGCCTAATATACTATGAAGATTTCGAATTTGTATAAATCAGTGCTTATAACTTATCTCCGCAGTCCATTCTTCCAGAATATCAATATCATCTTTTTATGACCTTATCAATTCCTATATGACATAGGGCAAAATCATATTTCACAGGGTCTTTTGAGTCGAATTCTTTTAGTTTGTTTGTCAGCTCGACGGCAAATTTCAAGTCGGGGGAGGCTCTTTTTACTAATCCGAGGCTTCGAGCGACACGGTGAACGTGGACATCGAGCGGAATAATGAGCTTTGATTTCGGAATCCCCTTCCACGCGCCAAGGTCGATCTCGTCCTTTCTGACCATCCAGCGCAGGTAGAGATTCAGGCGTTTGGAGGTGGAGTTAGCGCCGGGATCGGGAATGAAGTGTTTGAATGTGGTTTTGTCTTTTAGCGGTGATTTGAGTTCCTGTGTAAAGCCAGTGAGGGCATTTACGATGTTTTGGTCAGTGTTATTGTAATGATCCAGGAACAGATTATTCAGCGATCCGTGCTTTGCAAGTGCCTGTTTTATTATGT